>JBDTMP010000330.1:0-13833 GCA_039934215.1 Ginsengibacter sp. | reverse complement strand
AATTTTCTCCACAGCGCAGGTTCCAGTTTTTTAAAACATTAATTGGTTCAGCTAATTGCGTGTACAGCGAATCGTTAGTAGTAATATTTTTTATAAATGAATTCACTAATGCAGGTACCAGTTTTTCAAATGCAGCAAGATAGGTATCATAGCCCGCAGCTATTACTTTATCAATAGTAAACATGTTCTCTTTACTCAACACTCTTACGGCATTGAGGCCACGAAAATTTTCACCATCCGGGGCCATATAGGATGGATAATTTTCTTTTTTCGGGCTGTATTGCCCGGCCGCTGTGAAAGGTGTGGAATTACAATTTTGAATCCAGCCATTGGGCGGATTATAAATATGAACACTTTCATTTACTGTATGCAAGCCTCTCCATTCCGTCGCACTGATGCTTCCATCGACAGGCTTAGACCAGTCGAACATAGTATCTCTTTTTGGAATAAAATTACCATGCCAGTAAGCAATATTTCCTTCGGCATCTGCATACACTGTATTGTTGGAAGTGTTTGCCAGCAGGCCCATAACCTTTTTATATTCCTCAAAGCTTTTTGCTTTCGTTCGTTGCCAGCTTTGTATCAATCCTGTCATGGAGCGGTTATTGGATTTTACGCTTATCCATTTTCCGTCACGCTTTGCCATCACCGGCCCATGATGCGTAAAAAAAGTTGTAATAGTTTTTGACAGCACATTGGCTCCATCAGTGTATCGAAGGGTTATTGTTTTTTTGGTAACAGGCCTTTCAGTTTTATTGTATTCATAAAAAAACGAATTATTTTTTTTCGAAATCTTTTCTGCATACATATCCGCAACATCAACATCACTGGAAGTATGCATCCAGCCGCAATGTTTATTAAAGCCCTGGTAAATAAAAAACTGGCCCCAGGTTACAGCGCCATAAGCATCTAAACCCTCTTCACTTACTACATGCACTTCAGGGCGAAAATAAAAAGTAACATGCGGATTGATGTATAAAATTGAATGATGTGATGCAGTAATTGAAGGTGAAAAAGCAAAACCATTTGACCCTGATAAAGTTTCTTCTTTAGCTGTTTTATTTTTTTTGATAACTATATTGCTGCCGGTATAAAAGTTTTTTAATTCGTCTTCAGAAACGCCCCCTGTGCTTATTGCCCCAATACTTCCGTCGGTCCATAGCAGCGGATACCATGGCTTGAAACGCTGTAGTAAGGCAGGTTTAGTTCCGGGATTTTTGTAGAGATAAAAATTTATTCCATCGGCGAACGCATCTAATAATTTGTGTAACCAGGGCGGACTTTTTTTATAGTCTGCAATTGCATCCGCCGGGTCGATGATCATTCTTATAAGAAGATCTGAGTAGAGAGCCGCCTCGCCTTTGACTTCTGCCATGCGACCAAGCTTTTCAATATAATTCATTTCTATTCTCGGGAAATCATCCTCGCATTGTGCATATAATAAACCGAATACTGCATCAGCATCTGTCTTGCCATATATGTGTGGAATTCCCCAGTTGTCGCGAACAATGTTTACATTTTTAGCTTCTATCTTCCAGCGCTGTATTTCTTCTTTTTTAAAATGCTGAGCAAAGATTTGTAAAGGGAAAATGACAAATATTAAAATTACATTCCTCATTGGTTTACCTGCTAATTGATAAATAAAAAAGGTTCTAATGCCCCGCGATATAAAATTGTTAAGTCAAGGTAAAACTAAATACTGAAAAGCATTTCAGCACGAGGCGATGAAAATTTTTATTGAATGCCTTCTTCTCTTTTAAATGCGTAGGATGTATTCAAAATATATTGATAGAATTCCGGCAGGGTGCTGGAAATAACGAAAAGATAAGAAGGCCTGTAAAGCCTTTTATATTTAGCAAGTGTATCTCCGCTAAGACCTGTAATTCTATTGATCACTTTTAAACTAAACCGGTAATTTACATAGCGATCCTGTTCTTCATCGACAAGCCTTCTTTGAAAAGCAAGGTTTTGTTTATTTTTTTTGAATTGAAATATACCGATTAGCTGATCGAGATCAAGGCCCGCAGCAGCGCCAGGTTCATAATTCGAGCGGAGAGTTGGATTTTCCAGGTTAAATATTTTTGCATACGACATTCTGTTCTCAATAGAATCACGGCGATAGGTATCTGCAAAAACAGTAACCCCTTTAAGCAATTTATATTTATCCCTGATTTTTACGCGAAGAGAAATGTCGAATGCGTTGTAATTGCCAATTGTTTCTACAGGAAATTTTACGGTTGACTTTCCTTTATAGAAGAAACTAATTGAATCGCTTTTTGAAGCGTTAATGTGGTATGCGCCCAATGAATCTGTGGTAGTAACAAGCCCTGATGTACTTGTAACATTTACACCAGGAACAACATACAGTTTGGTAGAATCATATACGGTTCCGGAAATTATAATTTGACCTGATGCACTGCAACAGTTCAACATAAAAATGATGCAGGGTAAAACGTAAAATGTTGAGCGTAAAATTCTGTTCAAATGCATGTCTGATAAGTAATATTACATCAATTGAAATTTAGTAAGATCAGGAGGCTTTTAATTTAACGCTGATTTTTGAAATGGGTAGATGCAACTTATTAAATGTAATAACTATTGACTGCCGTGTACTAAAAAAAAAAATATAAACTTTATTTAAATTTTTTTTCAATCTCTGTTTCTGCTGAGGTAAATCAAAATGTAATGTACAAGCATAGCTATTGACGCGAGTGCTGCAACAACGTAAGTAAGTGCGGCCCATTTCAATGCATCTTTTGCTTTTTCATATTCTGAAGGCGCAGTAAGGTGAGAAGAATTGAGCCATTTTAATGCTCTTGCAGATGCATCAAATTCAACGGGCAAGGTGATAACGGAAAATACCGTGGATGCCGCAAATAAAATAATACCGATGAATAATACGGTTTGGTTACCGCCACCAAAACTAAACAAACCAAGGCCGATTAAAATAACCCATTGAGCAAGATTGCTGCTAATTTGCACAACAGGAACAAGTGCGCTGCGAAGTTTAAGCATTGAATAAGCTGTAGCATGCTGCACAGCGTGGCCACATTCATGAGCCGCAACCGCCGCCGCCGAAACATTGCGCCCGGCATACACGTCAGGGCTTAGGTTAACTGTTTTTTTTATTGGATCGTAATGATCGCTTAAAAATCCCGGAACTGATAATACGGTTACATCATGAATTCCGTTATCATGTAACATTTTCTCGGCCACTTCTTTTCCACTAAGTCCGCTCCCGGTTGGAACCTTGGCATATTCGGCAAATTTGCTTTTGAGACGGAATTGAACAAACATGCCCACGGCCATAAAAAGAAGAGAGATAAATATAATTCCTAACGGCATTTTGTTTTTGTTAGTGGAGTTTCAAATTTACAAAATTGAAGTGAAATTTAATGCAAGCGCGGTATCGTATAAGACAATCGTTAAATCAAATTTTAGCCTCATAAAAAAAGGGAGAACAAAATCTCCCTTTTTTTATGAGCGTATTGTAATTATTTAAACTGGTGCGCAATTTCTTTTGCAAGCGCCACCATTTTTTTAACTCCTTCGTCCGGTAAATTTCCTTTCTTAAACTCTGCAAGAACCTCAGGTAATTTATTTTCCATTTCAAGTAGAAATTGATCTTCAAAATCTTTCACATTTTTCACAGGTACATTACTTATAAGGCCATTGGTACCCAGGTAAATTATTGCAACTTGCTTTTCAACTGAATAAGGAGAAAACTGCGGCTGCTTCAAAATTTCAACATTCCTTGCGCCTTTATCCAATACTGATTTTGTCGCGGCATCAAGGTCGCCACCAAATTTTGAAAATGCTTCTAATTCGCGGTACAGCGCCTGGTCAAGCTTTAAAGTACCCGCCACTTTTTTCATTGATTTTATCTGTGCATTGCCACCCACACGGCTTACGGAAATACCCACATTAATCGCAGGTCGTATACCAGCATTGAACAAATTACCCTCAAGGAAAATCTGGCCGTCAGTAATAGAGATTACATTGGTTGGAATATATGCGGACACGTCACCGGCCTGTGTTTCAATAATCGGCAGCGCTGTAAGGGAACCACCACCTTTTACAAGATGCCTGATATTTTCAGGAAGGTCATTCATTTTTTGAGCGATCTCATCTTTTTGAATAATTTTTGCGGCTCTTTCCAGGAGCCTGCTGTGAAGATAAAATACATCACCAGGGTATGCCTCACGCCCAGGTGGCCTTCTCAGTAAAAGAGAAACTTCACGATACGCAACAGCCTGTTTACTTAAATCGTCATAAATAATCAACGCTGAACGGCCGGTATCACGAAAAAATTCTCCGATAGCTGCACCGGCAAAAGGAGCATAGAACTGCTGCGGTGCCGGATCAGAAGCAGATGCCGCTACGATGGTGGTATATTCCATGGCGCCATTATCTTCCAAAACTTTCATTACGTTAGCTATTGTTGAAGCTTTTTGCCCAATGGCTACATATATACAATAAACAGGTTGCCCTGCTTTATAAAATTCTTTTTGATTAATAATAGTATCTATACAGATCGCACTTTTACCAGTTTGGCGGTCACCAATCACCAATTCCCGCTGGCCACGGCCAATAGGAATCATGGCGTCAATTGCTTTGATACCTGTTTGTAATGGTTGTTTTACAGGCTCCCTGAAAATTACGCCGGGCGCCTTGCGCTCCAATGGCATTTCATATAAGTCACCAGTTATAGGTCCCCTGCCATCGATAGGTTCACCAAGGGTATTAATGACCCGCCCTGCTAAGCCATCGCCAACTTTTATTGATGCGATTTTGCCGGTGCGGCGAACGGTTCCACCTTCCTTAATATCACCGCTATCACCCATAAGTACCACGCCCACATTATCCTCTTCAAGATTAAGCGCAATGGCTTTTACCCCATTTTCAAACTCAACCAATTCTCCGGAGCTTACGTTATTCAATCCATAAATCCGGGCAATACCATCACCAATTTGTAATACGGTACCCACTTCTTCAAGATTGGCTTCAACATTAAAATTAGTGAGCTGCTGGCGGAGTATCGCCGAAATTTCATCAGGTTTTATATCAACCATATTGTTTGTTTTTTTCGAGGTGCAAAGGTAGTTGTTAAGAATCTCAATGGCAAAAATTAAGAAAAGAATTGCTGCATAAAGAGGTTAAAAAAATCCGCATAACAACCCGCTAAGATCACCCATCTGTATTTAAAAAAATTATCTAAGCTTATGTATGTATTCGTTATTCTGAAATTGCTTCTTTACATCATTTAAATCCCGCAAAATGCTTGCATCCACCAGCTTTCCTTCCATCTCAAGAACAAATCCACCAATAATTTTTTCATCGACAATAACTTCAAGTTCAATATTATTTATTGAAGAGGAAGATTCAATTTTAGTGATAAATGAATTTTTGATTTCATCACTCACGGGTGTTGCGGTTGTAAGCTTTACTTTGTGAATGCCTCTAAATTTATTGAACTGTTCAATAAACGAACTAATAATTTCAGGTAAGTTGGATTCCCTGTTTTTACTGGTAATTAGTTTTATAAATGTTTGGGTAGTTTTTGAAATTTTACCGCCCGTAAGCGCCTCTATTATTTTATATTTTTTATCCGCAGAGATAACCGGGCTTTTAAGCATTACCACAAACTCCCTGCTTTGGCTACATATAGAGTTCAATAACATTATATCGTCATGCACTACATTGACCTGGTCAAGTTCTTTCGCCAGGTCAAAAAGACCTTTTGCATACCGTTGCGCTAAACGTGGATTTCTCATAATAAGTTTATTAATTCAGCTCAACTTTTTCTGCCAGTTGCTTAATATATTTTTCCTGTTCGTCTTTATTACTTAATTCCCTGCGAAGCACTTTCTCGCTTACCTCAAGCACTAAATTCCCAACCTGGTTTTTTAGATCGGTTATGGCAGCCATCTTTTGTTGATTGATGGTTGCCTGTGCATCTGCAACAATCTTATTTGTCTCCTGCCTCGCCTGTTCCTTCGATTCCGTAATAATTTTATCGCGGGTTTCCTTTGCTTCACGCATCATTATCGCTCTCTCTTCCCTGGCTTTTGAAAGTAATATTTCATTTTCACTTTTTAATTCAGCCATCTCGGCTCTTACTTTATCAGCAGATAAAATTGAATCTGAGATATTTTTTTCTCTTTCGTTCAAAGATTTTAAAATAGGCTTCCATGCATATTTTGCAAGTATAAAAAATACGATCGCAAATGCAAGAACTGTCCACACGATCAAGCCCAGTTTGGGAAGTAAAAGTTCCATAATTTAAATCCTCCAACTCCCTGAATGGAGCGTTTTAATTAAAAATTAGGTTGTGTTCCTTAAGCCCCTTTAGGGGTTTGGGGAGTAAAAATACTGCATCCTCCGCCCTGTGCTTTGGATGCAGTAAAATTTTCGTGCTTAGGCGGTTTTAAGAACGGCCAATAATCCCGCGATAACTGCGAAAAGGGCAACACCCTCAACCAGAGCAGCAGCAAGGATCATGTTTGCACGAATTTCGTTGGCAGCTTCAGGCTGGCGTGCGATACCTTCAACGGCACCCTTACCAATCTGGCCAATACCGATACCTGCCCCGATAGCAGCTAAACCGGCGCCGATAGCTCCACCCATGTGTGAGTATCCAACTTCTGTTAACAAGGTCAATAATGACATAATACTTGGTTTTGTTTATGAATGAAAAATTTTATAATAATCCGTCGTGTGTTGCGGGATGTACATCATGATCGCTTCCTTCAAAGCCCTGCCCAATGAAAATAGCCGTAAGCGCCGTAAAAATAAATGCCTGGATAAATGCTACCAGTATTTCTATAAAATAAATAAATACAGTGAATAAAATAGAAACCGGCGAAAAACTCCAGCCCGCAACTGTATTCATCGCTCCAAAAATAAATATGAGTGAAATGAAACTGAGAATGATAATATGCCCGGCCACCATATTGGCAAAAAGACGTATGATCAGGGCTCCTGGCTTTATTATAAATACACCCACAATTTCTACAGGAATTAAAATAATTTTTACTAAAAAAGGAACTCCAGGAGGCCATAATACATGTTTCCAAAAGTGCGCAGTAGTGCTGAAAAGAATAACAAATAACGCAATAATACCCAGCACGAATGTGAAGGCAATATTGCCAGTTACGTTGGCGGAACCAGGCAGCATTCCAAAAAGACTGTTAATTAAAATAAAGAAAAATACGGTGAGCAAATACGGCATATATTTCATCCAGCGTTGTCCCAGGTTCACTTTTGCAATTTCTTCTCTTACAAAAATAATGATGGGTTCCATAAAGCTCTGTGAGCCTGAGGGTGCAGAAATTACTCCATGCCCTTTTTTGTATTTATTCGCAATTTTGATCATTAAGATCGTGAATAATGCAAGCGCCAGCAGGGTCTGCACTACATTTCTTGTAAGAGAAAGATCGTATACTTTAGCACCGTCCTGTACTGCAATGATATTGTTTCCGTTTACTAATCGGTATCCATCATATTCTTCGTTACCCTCGTGGCCGAATCGTGAAGAAGAAAAAAAAGAAAATCCTCTTTCAGGTGAATATAAAATTACCGGTAAATGTATTGTTGCGTGAAAATCGCCGATGGTGAAAAAATGAAATTCATACGCATCCTGGATATGGTTTAAAATCTCTTTTGTAGGATCAAATTTTTCCTCTGCATTATTGTGATCCCCGGGTTTTTCCTGCGAAAAAGCATCGTGGGAAAAAGACAGCAAAATAAGGCTGAAAACCGCTACCAATAAAGATTTCATCCATTTTAAATCCATGCCTGTGCTAAATTTTGCGCAAAGATAAGGCCTTTCACCGAGGATATAAAAACCTTGAGAAGGATTTTTTATTGAATTTTTTTTAGTGCTGTGACATGCATAATTTTTAACTGAACAATTACACGTTTCAGCACAAATGCGGATAATTTTATTGTGGTGGCAAGCATTGAGTACCAATTTTTAAAAGATATAACTTCGTAAAAAAAAATTCAATAAGCAAATTGGAAAGTGTATTAAAAATGAAATCCCCGAAAGAAATATTGGCTTCTCCTTTCATTGGCGTGATAAGATTATATCAGCTAATAATTTCTCCATGGCTTGGGCCATCGTGCCGCTATACTCCTACATGTTCGCAATATGGAATCGAGGCTTTAAAAAAATATGGCCCGTTAAAAGGTCTTTGGCTTACCATAAAAAGAATAGCAAGCTGCAATCCGTGGGGCGGGCATGGGCATGATCCGGTTCCCTAACTTTCCGGAGGCATAAAAAAAACCGCCAGGTAATGACGGTTTAAATTGTTTTAAAGATTTATTTATGCCTTCTCGAAATGCTCTGCTACTTTTTTCCAGTTCACAACATTCCAAAAGGCTTTCAAATAGTCAGGCCTTTTATTTTGATATTTCAAATAATACGCATGCTCCCAAACGTCACAGCCAAGTATGGGCTTACATTTACATTCGGCCACATCCATTAGTGGATTATCCTGGTTGGGAGTCGAACAAATGGTGAGTTTGCCATCTTTAACACCAAGCCATGCCCATCCGCTTCCAAAACGTGTTGCGCCTGCAGTGTTGAATTTTTCTTTCATTTCATCAAATGATCCAAACGCCTCATCAATAGCTGATGCGAGTTTGCCTTCGGGTTTTCCACCACCATCTGCTGATAAAATTTCCCAGAAAAAACTATGGTTCCAATGGCCGCCACCATTATTGCGCACCGCGGGGCTTATAGCTCCGGCATTTTTCAACAATTCTTCTAAAGATTTATTTTCATTTTCTGTACCAGCAATTGCTTTATTCAGGTTGTCTATATAAGCCTGGTGATGTTTGTCGTGGTGTATTTGCATGGTTTCCTTGTCAATGTTTGGCTCAAGTGCATCAAAGCTGTAAGGCAGAGCCGGTAGTGTAAATGCCATAATATTTATTTTAAAGGTTTATAATTTAAATGGTTACAAATTTACTTTATTATAACAGGAGGGAAATGAATAATTCCCCATTGCGGAAATTGAAAATGTACTGACTCATTTTCACAAACATTACGCCATACATATGATGCACGAAGATTTGACATTTAGTTAAGCGTATTATCCTTTATATAGCCAATTTTGATTTATCATCTCCTGTCTTTAAAAAATTTTTTCATCAGCGAAACACATTCCTCCGAACACATGCCATCAAGTATCTCCGTTTTAGGATGTAGTGGATTTCTCCTGCGCCCTGATGTATTATTCGCAAATGCTGACAGGCCACCATGTTTTGGATCTCCGGCTCCATAAACCAGTCTCCCGATCTTGCTCCAGTATAAAGCACCGCAACACATAGTACACGGCTCAATCGTAACATATATAGTTGCCTCCGGCAAATACTTTGCTCCCAAATAATTAAATGCCGAAGTAAGCGCAATGATTTCCGCGTGTGCCGTAGAATCGTTAAGGGTTTCCACCTGGTTATAGCCGCGGGCGATTATTTTATTTTGCATTACAATCACTGCGCCAATAGGAACTTCATCTGCTTCAACTGCTTTTTGTGCTTCCCTCAAAGCTTGTTGCATATAATGTTCGTGAGACATATTTTTAATATTAGTTATCGCCAGATACAATTAACTTGGTAAACAAATTTAGCTGTTATGATCAAATCAGTTTTTCAGGTTGCGGATCTCCGGGAATTTTATAATAGCGACGCTACGCTTTCATACGATTTCAGAAAAAAGCAACTGGAAGCTTTTTTAAAAACAATTATAAAATATGATGATGAAATAAATACCGCGTTGTTTACTGATTTAAAAAAAAGTAAAGAAGAAGCCTGGGCAACAGAAACAGGTTTATTGATTGGTGAAATAAAAAATGCAATTAAGAATCTGCAGAACTGGATGAAACCGAAAAAAGTATCTGCAGGCCTTATAACTTTTCCTTCTTCTGCGAAAATATACCGGGATCCTTTGGGTGTTGTTTTAATTATTGCACCATGGAATTATCCTTTGCAGTTATTATTAATTCCCTTAGTGGGTGCAATAGCAGGAGGTAATTGTGCGGTATTAAAACCTTCTGAACTTGCTCCTGCAACTGAAAAAATTATTCTTAAAATTGTTGAAGAAACGTTTCGGGGAAATTATATAAAAGTTGTTACGGGCAATGGTGCCGATATAGTTCCGGATATGATAAATAATTTTCGCTTTGATCATATTTTTTATACGGGTAGCACCGCTGTAGGCAAAGAGATTTATAAGCTCGCTGCAAAGGATTTAATTCCCGTCACGCTGGAACTTGGTGGAAAGAGCCCTTGTATAGTATATGATGATGCGGATATAAAAGTGGCTGCTAAAAGAATTGTACTCGGCAAATTTTTAAATGCCGGGCAAACCTGTATTGCACCTGATTATATTCTTGTTCATGAAAAAGTAAAAGAAAAATTATTGAGTGAAGTAAAAGAAGCTATTCAAAAATTTTATACAAATGATGCTGCGTCATGCAATGATTATGGAAAAATTATTACTGAGAACCGTTTTAAAAAACTGTTGGGCTACCTGAATAAAGATCAAATATTTTATGGCGGAAAAAGTGATGCTGCTGCTTTATATATTGAGCCAACAATCCTCATAAATATTTCATTAAATGATGAGGTAATGAAGGAAGAAATCTTTGGGCCTGTTTTGCCGGTAATTTCTTTTGTAACAACAAGTGAAGCAATGAAAATAGTTCAACAGAATGCGAATCCTTTAGCATTTTACCTGTTTACAAAAGATAAAAAAACTGAAAATCACTGGATTGAAAAAATTCCATTTGGCGGCGGATGTATTAATAATACGGTATGGCATTTCGCGAATGAAAGATTTCCTTTTGGCGGAATCGGCAACAGCGGTACGGGAGCCTATCATGGAAAAAATACTTTCAATGTTTTTACACATGCAAAGCCCGTTTTGAAAACTTCTACATTGATAGATCCTTCTTTAAAATATCCGCCATTCAAAGGAAAACTAAAATGGTTTAAGAAATTGATTGGATAGAATTGAAATTATATTTTTAAAAATCCGGTAGGGTTTTCCTTTTATTTCACAACATTCACCGGCCTGCCGGCAATAAATTCTTCTAAATTTTTTACAGTAATATTCATGAGTGTTTGCCGTGCTTCTTTTGTTGCCCATGCAATATGCGGCGTGATGATGCAATTTTTTGCTTTGAACAAAGGATTGTTTTCCGGAGGAGGCTCAACAGAAAGCACATCAATCCCAGCACCTGCTATTACATCATTATTCAATGCTTCGGCAAGATCTCCATCAACTATTATTTGACCCCGGGAAGTATTTAATAAAAATGCAGAGCGTTTCATTTTTTTAATGCTTTCTTTATTGATCAATCCTTTCGTTTCGGGAGTAAGCGGGCAATGGATGCTTACAACATCTGAATTTCCTAGTAGCTCAGATATTTCTACCCATTGAAAATTTGAGCGCTTTGATTGATCGTTGCGGGTTCTGCCGGTTGCTATAATATGCATTCCAAAAGCTGTTGCGATGTCAGCAACTTTTTGCCCGATATTACCCAGGCCTATAATGCCCATTGTTTTACCGGAAAGTTCTATTAAAGGAAAATTCCAAAAAGAAAAGTCCGGGGAACGGGACCACTTTCCAGCCCTTACCGCATCACTGTGATGTTGTACATGATGGCAAAGTTCCAGCAATAAAGCGAATGTGAGTTGTGCAACAGATTCGGTTCCATAACCGGGTACGTTTGTTACTGTAATTCCTTTTCGTTTTGCCACCGTTGTGTCAATAATATTATACCCTGTGGCTGTTACACCAATATATTTTAATGAAGAAAGTTGTTCCAGTATTACACCTTCCAAAGGAGCTTTGTTAGTTAAAAGAACTTCCGCATCTTTCGACCTTTCCAGGATTTTATCAGCGGGCGTTCTTTCATATATTACGACATCTCCCAATTGTTGTAAACTTTTCCAGCTTAAGTCGCCGGGATTTAAAGTATAGCCATCTAATACAACAATTTTCATTTTTTATTTCTTTTTAAAATTTCCGGAATTCATTTTTACATTCTTTTCTTATTTCTGTTTCCTATTCTAATCATGATAAAAGCAGTGAATAGAATGACGATCACTAATACCGAAAGGTATAAATAAACATTAGAAATATCCGGCGCAATAACTTTCATGTTTGCATCGGTTTTATGATAAGCTGGTATGAGCCATTTGAATAAATACGCCTGCACCAAAACGATGACGGAAATAAAAAACAGCATAATAAAACTGTGCTTTACTGTAAACCGGAACAGTTCAGATTCTTTACCGACAAGGTTTCCGGCAGCAGCGGCAACAGCAATAGATTGTGGAGAAATCATTTTACCAACCACGCCCCCTGAAATATTAGCTGCCACTGTTACAACAGGATCAACACCGATAGTCGTTGCGGTTGCAGCTTGTAGCTTACCAAATAAAGCATTGGACGAAGTATCCGATCCGGTAATAAATACGCCCAGCCAGCCCAGCAAAGGAGCAAAGAAGGGAAATAAAACACCTGTGGCCGCAAGGGTTTCAGCCATGGTGATCGTAATTCCTGAATCGTTAAGAATATAGGCAAATGCCAGCACTGATGCTATGGTAATGATAGGAAATCTCAACTGGTATAAGGTTGAAATAAAAATCTCCACCCCTTCCTTAAATTTTAAACCAACCATAGGAATTGAAATAACACCAGCGATAAAAATAGCCGTACCCGATGCCGATAAATAATTCAGCTTAAAGACATGAGGTATCAATTGATTATTCTGATCAAGAATCGCGTTATGCAAGCCGGGCATTTCGAATTGTATAAATCCTGCGGCATTGAGTATTTGTTTCACTGGTAGCAACCCCCACCCGATAATTATAATAGTCAGCATTATAAACGGAGACAGCGCTCTTATAATTTCTCCGTTGGAGTAATTAACATCTGTATTAATAGTTGGCGCAGGCTCATTGGAAAAACGCCATATCTTTTTTGGTTTCCAGAATTTTAAAAAAACAGATAAGCATACGATGGATCCAACACCTGCTATTACATCTGGTAATGCAGGCCCCATAAAATTGGAGATGCCCCATTGCAAAAATGCAAAAGAGAATCCCGAAACTATAATGGCAGGCAAAACTTCCTTTGTTTTTTTTAATCCGCACATTAATACAACGAGGTAAAACGGAAGTAAGATTGACAAGGCGGGAAGTGTTCTTCCCACCATTTGAGAAATCGCCATTTCAGGGATGGAAGAAACCTGCGAGGCGACTGTAATAGGTATTCCTACTGACCCAAATGCCACTGGTGCAGTATTGGCGATAAGACAAATACCTGAAGCGTACAATGGATTGAACCCGAGACCGACCAACATTGCCGCGGTAATAGCTACAGGGGCACCAAAGCCTGCTGTGCCCTCCAGGAAGGAGCCAAAAGAAAATGCGATCAGCAATGCCTGTATTCTTCTGTCGGGCGTAATGGAAGCCATGAAATGTTTGATAATTGAAAATTGCCCGCTCCGTACCGTTAGGTTAAATAAAAACATTGCGGGAATAATGATCCAGCATATCGGGAATAAACCATACATCGCTCCATTTAGTGTTGACAGCAGTGCGAGCTTAACCGGCATTTTATAAACCGCAATTGCAATAAAAACGGCAATAATAGTTGCGAATATGCTTGCCTGGTAGCCTTTCATTTTTTGAATAATGAGCGCCCAGAAAATAAATAGTACGGGAATAACCGCAATTAAAGCAGAAAAAGGAAGGTTGTGTAAAGGATCAATTATTTGTTTCCATTCCATTCATTCTGTTTTAGCCCTTATCATA
>JBDTMP010000329.1:0-6952 GCA_039934215.1 Ginsengibacter sp. | reverse complement strand
AAAAATGATTTCAAATGAAAACAATTGCACTTATACCCGCCCGTTATGCAGCAACTCGGTTTCCGGCAAAGCTGATGAAAATGCTTGGGGACAAAACCGTGATAAGACATACGTATGAGAATACAAAGGGAACATTACTTTTTGATGAAGTAATTGTAGTAACAGATAGTGAAATAATTTTTAATGAAATCGTGCAAAACGGCGGATATGCTATTATGAGCCGCCAGGAACATGAAAGCGGAAGTGATCGTATAGCAGAAGCTGCCATCGATATTGAAGTGGAAGTTATTATAAATGTTCAGGGCGATGAACCATTCGTGAAGAGAGAAATCCTTGAAAGCCTGGTCAACGCTTTCCGAAATGATCCCCGCCATCTTGTGCAGGTAGCTTCGCCCATGTACGAGATCGTTGACGAAGAAATGATCAAAGATGCTAATACGGTAAAAGTGGTAGTTGATAAAAATATGAATGCGCTAATGTTCAGCCGCAGCATTCTCCCTTACCCGAGAGATATGAATACGGAGACAAAATATTATAAGCATATTGGTATTTACGCCTTCAGAAAAAATGCGCTGATGGCCTTTAGCAAATGGGAAATGACACCGCTTGAAGCCGCTGAAAAAATTGAATGCCTGAGGTATCTTGAAAATGGTGTGAGAATAAAAATGATACTTACAAAAGAAGCTCCCGTATCCATTGATACAAAAGAAGATCTGGAAAAAGCTAAAAAACTTTTATAATTTTTTTAAAATGCGTTTGGCTTATATTGTAGCATTCTATAATTATAAAATGTAAACATGCTGCCTGTTTTCCGTCATACAAATTATCTTTTCTATTGCTTCGCTTTATTGTTTTCATGTAATCCGAATGACAAGGTGGAAATTGAAAAGGCCGCTTCTGCATTTGATATTGAACAGGGGAAAGCTTCTATTGCACAAAGCAATCAAAATTTCATGAAGGCCTTCAAGGCGGCGGATTCTATCGAAGTTTCTAACAGTTATTCCACTGACGGAAAGATAATGATTGCCAATATGCCCGTGATTAATGGAAGAGAGCAAATAAGGCACTTTATTTCTTTAATCATGAACGGGAGCCAGAAAGATTTTCAAATTACGACACTCAAAGTTTGGGGCGACAGCAGCATCCTGGCCGAAGAGGGAACATATATACTTGCAGATAGCGTAGGTGAGCAAATTGATAAAGGTAAATATATCGTATTATGGAAACCGGAATCTGGAAATTGGAAAATGTTTCGTGACACCTGGACAAGCGACCTTCCTAATGAGGCTTCGCCTCCAAAAACTAAATAACTTAAAAAAATATAAGTGGGCTAAGCGCTATTTTGCATATTATTTCGTTTTTATTTTTTAGTATTTCCTTTTATTTTTATTTTTTTAAATAAACCCTGATTTTTAGTAATGACATTTGCCCGTTTCATAAAACGTCCTAAAGACTATTTATCACTTATTAATCCTTTTGAACTTGTGCGCACTAAAAAAGTGCTGCAGGTAAACCCGACTGCTCAGATTTTCAGAAATGACGCTGAAGAAACCAGGATTTTTGTTCATGATTATAATAAAGAAAAAATAAACATTACTGAGCTCAACACTCCCGAGGAAAGCTTTGGATATATTGATACGCGGGATGTAAGCTGGATTAATATAGATGGGCTCCGTAAAAAAGATGTCGAAAATATCTGTGGGCATTTCCAGGTGCATCCTTTGATTGCCGAAGATATTTTAAGCATGGACCAAAGGCCCAAAATGGATGAAATAGATGGCATATTATATTGCCTGCTTAATATGCTTTTTTATAATGAATACGAAAAATCTGTGGAGACAGAACAAATAAGCATAGTGCTGGGAAGCAATTTTGTATTAAGCTTCCAGGAAGATGCCTCAAAAGATGTATTCAATCCTTTGCGGGAAAAGCTTAAAAATAAAGCTACCAAAGTGCGGCAAAATGGGCCGGATTTTCTCTTCTATTCACTTATTGATATGATAGTAGATAACTATTATGCGGTGATGGAAAAACTAGGAGAAAATATCGAAATGCTTGAAGAGGATATCATTCGCAGGAGCGATACCCGTGCTCTGGCAAAGATAAACATGCTGCGAAAAGAAATGATAATTTTAAAACGGAGCGTGGGCCCGGTGCGTGAATTGATAAATGGAATTCTTCGCAGTGAGAGTGAATTAATAGAAGAAAAAACAGAGAAATATTTTAAAGATGTGTACGATCACATTATCCAGGCAAACGATCTTGCGGAAAGTTACCGGGATATGATGATTAACCTACAGGATCTATACCTGAGCAATGTGAATTTAAAAATGAACGAGGTTATGAAGGTAATGGCCATAGTAACTTGTCTTCTTGCTCCTGCAACAGTTATTGGTGGTATTTTTGGAATGAATTTTACAAGGATTCCCTGGCTTCACAATAATTATGGGTTTTTCATTGCAGTAGGGCTTATGCTCATTATTCCAATTTACATGATCTTTTTATTTAGGAAAAAAGGATGGTTTTAAAATTGAGATAAAATCACATCTGCTGATTCAGTTTTTTCAGAAGAAAATTTTTTCGATTAACGAAGAATAGGTCTTTCTTTTTTAAGCTAAGCGATTGGAGTTTTTGCCTGCTTAAAAATAGGAACCGTGCTACAGGGCTCTCCATACATTATGCTTTTAGCAACCGGTCTTAAAAGCCTGGTAATTTCTATGTAGGCGGCTTCAGGAATCTTTTTTTCTCCGCATCCTTTTACAACAATCCTTTTATCATTAAATTCTGAAGGATCAAGCTTCCATAAATTTTTCAAAAAAAGTACTTCCAAAAGAATTGTTTCATTTCCGAAAACAATCTCTCTGGCATAAGGCTCAATATATGTTGCTGCCAGCATGTACGCCCACACTGGTATTACCGCATCTGCACTGCACGTAATACCAACATTTTTATCACGATAAATGGAAAAATCCATATTTTTCAATCCCTCCCTATATTCTTTCTCCTTCAAAATAAGCTCCATGAATAAATGATCTTTCAAATCAAATATTGCTAAATCGCCCTGCGGGTAAAACTTTTCAAGATCGATGGTTATAAGAGCGCTTTGCGCAACTTTATTTATAATTATTTCTTCCATACAAATAGATATTACTGTAAAGTTACAAATACATTATTTGAGACCGTGATGGTTAACAAAACTTAAAAGGGACGTTTTTGCAAACGTCCCTTTTGGTTAATTCAATAAAAATTTTATTTAGAAAAATTTGCTCCTGCTGTCTTTAATATTTGCCATTTTCTTTAATGAATTGAATGATTGTCCCAAGGCAGCCTGCATCACACGTGATTGTTCATTATTCCTTTGCTGGCTCATCATTTCAGGTGAAAGCGCGGGCTTTGCGGAAATACCATTTACTTTAATTAAAAATACACCGGTATTCCCTGCAATAGGCGGAGACACTTTTGATTGATATGCCTTATTAAATATGGCCCCCGCAATCTTCGGTTCGCTGCCTATACCATTAATAATCTGGGCATCAAATGTAAGGGTAGAATCTATTCCTGTATTTAAAACCTGGAGCTTATACACTGAAGCCGCGGCTTCTAGTGTTGAAGGGTTGTTTAATTTCTTTTTTATTTCATCTGCTTTTCTCAGGTTTCTTATGGTTGACTCCACCAACGGCCTTGCCGTATTTACATCTGTTGTGCCCTCGTTTAGTTTTTTCTCCACCACAGCTACCACGAACTGGTCTTTTAATAGAAAAGGTTCAGATACATCACCTTCTTTAGCGTCAAAAGCCCATTTAATAATTTGCCTTGCATCCTGTAAGCCACCCAATTGAAAATCATTTTCCTTTACCGCCGTTGGAAAAGCAATTTTATTAAATCCATTCTGCGATACGTATTTATCAAAAGACTGCTTGTCTCTCGCCTGCCCTGAAAGCTTTGTGGCGGCTGCATTTGCAAGATTTATGGTTTCATCGCTCGGCGCAATTTCTTTTGCCATGTAGGCAATTTTATAAGCTGGTCCAGGATTTTTCTTTTCAAGAATTTCAATGTAATGCCAGCCAAATTGTGTTTGAATAACTTTCTTTGTTTCTCCTTTTTCATTAAGCAAAAAATCACCAAATTCCTTTGCAAAATTTTCACCCTGTATTGTTGTGAGGTCAAATGTCATGACACCTTTATCATTATGCGCAACTTTATCTGTTGAATATTTAGCCTCGAGGGTTTCAAAATCCGCCCCGCTACCAATTGCCGCCGCCACACTGTCGGCAAGCCTATGTGCAGTACTGTCTGGCATCAGTGCCTGCCCACTCTGCGGATCATTTGTTCCAAGTAATATATGGCGGCATTTGATACTATCTGGCAAAATTTTAGTTGATACTTTTTTAGCCATCACATAATTTGCTCCATCAAGATAGGGTCCGTAAACTCCTCCTTCGGAAAGAGAAATAATAGAATCTTTTTCAGGTACCTGAATTTTTGTTTTGGGTGTATAACCTTCAAAAAAAGAAATAGCGGAGGAATTTCTCCCCAGGAAAGCTTTCATATTTGAGTCTGCTGCAAATTGTGGTTTTAATTGTTCAAGAGATTCTTTTATGCGAATACTATCCCCGTGATTAGCGGCAGCGCTGAAAGTAACATAGGATATCATACGACCAGCTTCCTGCTTATACCTGTTTTTATTATTGTCAAGATATTTTTCAATGTCGTTATCAGTAATTTTTATGGTACTGTCAGGTATTGTTGTATAAGGAATAGCGACATAAGATATAGAGGCAAAATTATTTTTTTGCGCTGCCGTTTCTTTTGAAAGCCATGCTGGGGTGTAAATACTTCCGGCGATGAGAGATGTATATTTAGTATATAAGCTGTTTAAGCGCATAGGATCTATTACCTGTGAGCTTATTGCTTTTCTTTGTTCTTCATTTTTTGACTTCTTTGTCTGAGCCCACCACTGCTTTGCCTGCTCAATATCATACTGGCCTGTTTCCTTGTTAGTAAAAGCCTGCTTAAGTTGTTGTGGCGCATCTTCACTAAACATGATAGCGCTCATTTCTTTTGCCGTAAAAGTTAAACCAAGGTCGTTAAATTGTTCAGTTACAATTTTCTCAGCCACCATCTGGTCCCATACTGACTGCATAATTTGATTCCTCTGGTCTGCTCCGCTATTTGGATACTGCTGCTCCATTTCCTTTACTTTAGCATTGAATTCGTCGTACTCAATTTTATCACCATTTACACTACCGATGGTGGTAGTATTTACGCCTCCGAATAATTGACCGGTGCCGCTTTTTGAATCCATTAATATGAATCCAATAAGACTCAATGCTATAATTGCGATTACAATAACTGCTCCTTTCTCACGTATTGTCTGTATTATTGACATAGTTTTTTTTCTACTTGATTTAAAAATAAGGACGGCAAAAATAGTGTAAAATAAAATAGGAACAAACTGTGGAAAACTCACAAACAATAGTATTGACAGGGTATACAGGGATTTTACAATCCGTGGAAATATTTTAAGACTTTTGCTCTTTAAATTTTGTCCACAGCCAGGTGTGGGAATTTTACTTTTTATGTTGATAAGCAAACATTTCTGAAAATATTTTCTTTGTAAAATTTTACAACTTAATGGGTTTGCTGGCTTTTGGGTTGCGAGGGTCAAGAAAGGAACATTTTCCGCTTAGCTCATTCACAATTTTTATTTTATTGTATTCGATTAATTTTTCCTCATGCTTTTTTATCAACTTATGTTTATAACGTTTGTTAATTGAGTACCACATGTTTTATATTAATGTTAAATACTTGTGGAATAGAGTGGATAATACTTAAGTTTTAAATTTGCATCAGGCATAAAATAATTTCTATCCACAAATTCACATACATAATAGTAATAAGCTATTAAATAAATAATGTATTAATACTAAATACTATGGCAGATATTAACATTGCGGCAGCACGCAACACTTTGGAAAAAAAAGGTTTTTTGGATATCGATATCGACGTTAACTTAGACCTCTTTGCAGAAATTGAAAGATTAAAAAAAGAAAAAAATGCCATCATACTCGCTCACTATTACCAGGAACCGGACATTCAAGACGTCGCAGATTTTATTGGGGACAGCCTTGGTCTTGCGCAAAAAGCACAATCCACAAATGCTGATATAATCGTTTTCGCAGGGGTTCATTTTATGGCTGAAACAGCCAAAATACTCAATCCAGATAAAAAAGTTCTTTTGCCAGATTTGAAGGCAGGATGTTCATTGAGTGATTCAGCGCCGCCGGCATTGTTTAAAAAATTCAGGGATAAATATCCAGATCATGTCGTGATAACTTATATAAATTGCTCTGCAGGAATGAAGGCTCTAAGCGATATTATCTGCACTTCATCAAACGCCCAGGCAATCATAGAAAGTCTTCCTCCAGATCAGAAAATAATATTTGCGCCAGATAAAAACCTTGGGGCTTATTTAAAGAAGAAAACAGGAAGAGATATGGTGCTTTGGAATGGTGCTTGTATTGTTCACGAAATTTTTAGTCTTGAAAAAATTACAAAGCTTAAAATAAGACATCCAAAAGCAAAGGTGATAGCACATCCTGAATGTGAAGAACCTATATTGCGTGTTGCCGATTTTATAGGCAGCACTACCTCACTTTTGAAATACACCATTGAGAATAATGCTGATGAATTTATTGTAGCTACAGAGACAGGTATACTTCACCAGATGCAAAAACAATCGCCGGAGAAAACATTTATTCCTGCGCCGCCTGATAACATGTGTGCGTGCAATGATTGCCCTTACATGAAGCTTAACACGCTTGAAAAACTTTATTTGTGTATGGAATACGAAGAGCCGCAAATAATAATGGATGAGCAATTATTAATAGCGTCTAAAAAACCAATAATGCGGATGCTTGAAATAAGCCATAAGTATGGGTTGTGAAAAAAA
>JBDTMP010000328.1:0-7467 GCA_039934215.1 Ginsengibacter sp. | reverse complement strand
TATTCATGAATACCAGGCTTTAACCCCACAAATGCGATCTCGTACTCACGCCTGTTTCCCATGACTTGAATTTAAAGGGGGGCAAAGGTAAGGGAAAAACCATTAATTTTTTAAATAAAGAAGGTTTAAATATTCACTTTTAAGCTAAAAATATCGATTCAGCCGTAACACTTTATATACCTTCGGCATTAAAATTTAATTTTTTACAAAATCAGAACGAAAAAGGGAGTAACTATTATTTTACACATGCGCATTTCAGGCACTTTAAAAAATAGATTATGGCTTGGGTTAATATTTTTATTATTGATAGTCGTTATTAAGTTATTTGCCGCCAATTCATCCTGGATTGAAAATTATTATTCAACAAGTTTCTATTACTTTTTTTCAACTTTTTTAAGGATTCTTTTTGGTTGGATTCCTTTTAGTATGGGCGATATATTATATTTTATAGCAGGCTTTTGGCTCATGATTAAAATAATAAAGTATTGTGCGCTTCTGTTTAAAAGGAGATTCACTAAAGAAATTTTTTTTTCAAAACTCTTGAAACTCTTTTTAATTTTTATTGCCATTTATATAGTGTTTAATATTTTTTGGGGATTAAACTACGACCGTAAAGGAATAGGCTGGCAACTGCATTTAAAGGTAAATGAGGTAGAGTATGATACTTCAAATCTGAAATTAATACAGGACTTATTACTGCAAAAAGTGAATGAAACAAAGCAAGTTCTTATAAGGGACAAAACATTGTACCCGGATAAAAAAGCTTTATTTGCAAGAGCGAAACTCTGTTACACTGCCGCCGAAAAAAAATATTCTTTCCTGCATTATGAAAGCAATTCAGTAAAATCTTCTTTATATGGAAATCTTGGAAACTACCTGGGATTCACAGGTTATTACAATCCATTTACAGGCGAAGCGCAGGTAAATACTACTGTTCCAAAATTTTTACTTCCTTACATTACATTGCATGAAATAGGGCACCAGCTTGGATATGCAAAAGAGAACGAGGCTAATTTTTCAGGATACCTTGCTGCGGAAAATTCCAGGGATACTTTATTTCAATATTCTACCTACCTGGATCTTTTTGTTTATGCAAATCGGGAGGTGTATTATTTTGATTCTATACTTTCGAAAAATGCTGTGGCAAAATTAATTCCTGAAGTGAAATCAGACTTAATAGAATGGCGACGATTTAATGAAGCGCATACGAGTTTTGTCGAGCCCGCGATAACCTGGCTTTATGGAAAATATTTGCAAATAAATCAGCAGCCAAAAGGAATGCGTAGTTATAATGAAGTCATTGCAATGATGATTGCCTATCATAAAAAGTTCGGAAGAATTTGAAACGTCATCTTCTTTCCCTTACGGGTATGCGCTTTCTGCCCTCATGTGATGAACGCCTCTCCGCACCCCCGCCGTCTGCTTCATTCATTCTTATTTGCCTGCCATTATAACTCTTTCCATCAATGCTTTTTATCATTTTTCCTGCAGCGGATTTATCGATTTCAACCCAGGAGTTCATATCACGCAGGTCAATTTTGCCAAGCACTTCTTTTTTAAGATTACTTTCATCAAGAATGAATTGCAAAAAGCTGGACTTATAAAATCCATCCTTCGTGCCAAGATTTATAAATAGCCTTGTGTATCCATTATCTCTTTGGAAAGAATTTCTTTCTCTGCTTCTTCCTTCACCCTGGTACCTGCTATTGCCGGAATCATTTCGCCGTTCCCTGAAATCCTGCCTTGCATTGAGGTCATCAGCATGTTCATAATATTTTAAAAAATGATCAAACTCAAGAGCGGCAACCCTTTTTAATACTTCTTCCTTACTTATGTCAGCAAATTTCTTTTGAAGGTCTGGCATGTAAGTTTCATAGTCACCATGCGAAGTATCGGCTTGTATAAGCTTATCCATAAAATGAAAAAACTGCTTGCGGCACACATCTTTACCACTTGGAATATCGAGCTTGTGAAATTGTGCGTTGGTCATTCTTTCAAGCTGTTTTATTTTAAAAGCTTCCCTGCTATGGCAAATGGAAATGCATATTCCACTTTTTCCGGCACGTGCTGTACGGCCGCTGCGATGGGTATAAACTTCGATATCATCGGGTAGTTCAAAATTTATAACATGAGTTATGCCTTCCACGTCAATGCCCCGCGCAGCTACATCCGTTGCAATTAAAAGCTGTATGCTTTTTTGACGAAAACGATGCATTACTTTATCACGCTGCTGTTGCGTAAGGTCGCCATGTAAAGCTTCAATATCATATCCTTCTTTTAAAAGGCGCTCTGTTATTTCGGTCGCATCCGCTTTTGTACGGGTAAAAATAATTCCATACATGCCAGGATTAAAGTCAATCAATCTTTTTAATGTTTCATACCTGGATTGTGCGGGAGTAATGAAATATTGATGATCAATATTTACATTGGCTGTGTTTTTTTTGCCAACCGTAATTTCCTGCGGGTTGGTCATGAAATTTTTAGAAATCGCTTTCACCGCGGCAGGCATCGTTGCGCTAAAAAGCCATATACTTTCACGGTTAATCGTATTCTTTAATACAAAATCAATATCATCCCTGAAACCCATATTCAACATTTCATCAGCCTCATCCAGCACCACATATTTCACTTTTTGCAGGTCTATAGCTTTTCTTTCAATCATATCTATAAGCCTTCCCGGTGTTGCCACTACTATATGAACACCTTTTTTTAAAGCACGTATTTGCATTACAATTGAAGCGCCACCATAAACAGGCTCCGCACTTATATTTTTGGAGTATTTTTTAAGGTCCTGCAGGTCATTACATATTTGCAGGCAAAGCTCACGTGTGGGACAAACTATAAGCGCTTGCGGGTATTTATTTTCAGGCTCAACAAGCTGAAGCAATGGCAAGCCAAATGCTGCGGTTTTGCCAGTACCTGTTTGTGCAAGTCCTACAAAATCAGTAGTGCCTGATAACAATATTGGAATTGCCTTAATTTGTATAGGAGTGGGTGTGTCAAAACCAAGATCGGTAACTGCTTTCACAAGATTTTCATTAAGGCCAAGACCTTCAAACTCATTCATGTATTTTTTTTATTTAGAGGCGCAAAGGTAAGCTATTAGGCTGAAAGAGAATAAACAGTGCACTTCAGTGCATTTGAAATAATATACTTTTGTAAAGCGTTTATAAACTGCTTGATTAAACTTCATAAATTCAAATAAGTCTTAAAAACTTTATGTAAAGTGAATTGAAGATTTCTAAATACCTGCTATGCTTAGAGCTTTATTGTTTTGTTTGTTTGTTATTTTTTTATTTTCCAAATCCTATGCACAAGTAAGCCCATCTGATAAACAGATCATGGATTCATTAATTCAAAATGATGAGTTTTTAAAAATGCTTAATAAAATGGATGATGCTGAAAGCTACTTCAGGATCAATGTTGGGATCGGGAACAGGTTATTTAGCGGAAATAATAAAGCGGTTCAAAACCTCGATGGGCAAAATCAACTCGTGTTTACTCCTTCACTGGGCTACTTTCACAAAAGTGGATTGAGCCTTTCTTTTGCCGCTTATTTGTTGAGTGAAAAAAATAAATTAAGTTTTTACCAATATGCAATATCACCATCTTACTTCTATTCAAAAGGTAAAGCGGCAGATGCTTTAATATCTTATGTTCATTATTTCAAAGAAAGCAGGTATAACATTTCGGCTTCTCCTTTCGATAATGAAATTTACGCAAACCTCTTGTTTAAAAAACTGCTTATCAAGCCTGGCTTTTCAGCAAGTTATTCTTCCGGTAGATACAACGAAATTATAAATGTTGATACAACTATAATTATCTTAAACAGGCCAACGCATATAGAATATGTGGATACTGCTGTAACAAAAATTTCTTCCTTTTCACTTTCCGCCAGCATAGAGCATGACTTCACATTTTATAAGTTGCTGGCAAAAAATGATGGCCTGCGGTTTACTCCGCAACTTTCTCTTATTTCGGGAATTAATAATTATACGGTAAGCCACAAAAGCAGTACTCAATTGTACAATTTGTACACCAAACGAAAATTAAAAAGATTACGGCGTTTTCAATCTTCATCTGAAAAAGGTAAATATGAAATTCAATCTCTTGGGCTTGACATTGATTTGAACTATTCTATAGGTAAATTTTATTTAGAGCCCGAGCTATATCTTGATTATTATTTGCCAAAAACCGATGGCGAATCCTTCACGCAGGTTTATAATTTTAATATCGGTATAACTCTTTAATTATCACATTGGCATATTAATTGAAAATATTATCTGTAAAAATTATATGAAAACGAAACTTATTTCCTTCGCAATTTTATTGTTTATTGGCTCTTCGGCTTTTTCTCAAACCTTTAAATTAGGCATTAAAGGCGGTGCCAACCTTGGTAAGATATCCGGCCAGTCTTTTAAAGATGAATTTTCTCTCGGTTACCATGTTGGTGGTTTTGCAACAATTGGCCTTGGAGATAAATTTGCAATTCAGCCTGAAGTTTTATTCAACCAGGTGAACAACGATACGACAACCAGCTTTAGCGATGTTTTCAGACCTGGAAATTTAGACCAGGTTCAGTTAAAATTTTTAAGCATCCCCATATTCTTAAACTATAACGTTAATAAATTTATTACACTGCAGGCAGGTCCGCAATTTGGTATTTTACTTAATAAAAATGATAATCTTTTACAAAACGGAAGTAATGCTTTTAAATCTGGTGATTTCTCACTCGTAGGCGGTGTGCAGTTAAATCTTTTGAAGTTTCGTGTGTACGGAAGATTCGTTGGAGGGCAAACAGATATCGACAATTTAGGCGGTAATGATACCTGGAAAACCAAGGCCATACAATTGGGTGTTGGTTTTACTTTGTAAATTATCTTATGGTTTCAATTCCCCCTTTTGTGTTCAATTTTATAATTGAAGAAGGGTGATAAACATTTAAATCATTTCGGCGGTGTTGAACTGTATAGTCAACACCTTTTTTTATTTCGTCACTTATTTCTTCATAATTGCGTGGATAATTTTCACCAGAAATATTGGCGGAGGTAGAAACTAACGGAACTCCTGATTTACGAATAAGTTGTTTACAAAAATCATCTTTTACAATTCTTACCGCAACTGTGCCATCTTCGTTAATGAGTAATGAGGGTAAATTAATTCCGTTGTCAAAAATAGCTGTTACCGGTTTTTCGGCGGTTTCTAAAAAATCAAGAAGTTTTTTTGAAGGCTTTGAAACAAATAATTCAATCTGATCCACATCAGCGACAAGAATTATCATTGATTTTTTTTCGCCCCTTTTTTTAAGGTGGTAAATGTTATTTATAGCAACTGCATTTGTTGCATCGCAACCAATTCCCCAGATGGTATCAGTTGGATATAAAATAATTCCGCCATTATTTATAACGTCAATTGATTTTATAATATCATCTTTAAATTTTTCCATTTCTACTCAGAAAATACCTGTAATAATTGTGAGGTTTCAATAGTGCGTGCGCATTTAAAATGGCCAAGCGGGCAGGCTTTTAAACCATGCAGTGAGCAGGGCCTGCAGGAAAGCTTTTCCATTGTTTCAACAATGATTGATGTTGTTGATAAAGGATAGAAACCAAAACCGGGAATTGTGGAACAAAAAATTGATGTGACTGGTGCATCCACTGCGGACGCGAAATGTAACGGCGCGGAATCATTGGTATAATTCATCGCCGCGTTTTTCATCAACCCGGCAGAAGAAAGAAAACTTAATTTTCCGGCCAGCACTTCAATTTTTTTCTTCGCCGACGTATTTTTTATTTCGTCACAAAGCACTGCATCTTCTTTTCCTCCTAATAAATAAATGTTGTATTTAGCAGGAAATTGATTGATAAGATCCGTCCATTTATCCAGCGGATATTGCTTGGTAAACCACACGCTTGCCGGCATCATACATACGTAAGGCTCGTAAGTATATTTTTTTATTTCCTCATAATTTTGGGCGGAAGGGTAGAGGCGCGGCTTCGTAAAAGTATCATCAGTGATGTGCGCTATCAATTCGTTATTTCTTTCCACTTCATGTTTGCCATTGGAAAGATCATGTTTAAGTTTTTTTGTAAAGAAAAAACTGAAAGGGTTTTTATCAAATCCAATTTTTTCTTTAGCTCCTGAGAATGCCGTGAGGATACCGGTGGAAGCAAACCTTTGAAGATTGATTACGGTATCATATTTATTGTTTCTTATTTTTCGTAAAAGAATAAAAAGATTTTTATTTTTCTTTTCTTTCTTGTTCCATATTAATGTCTCATGCAAAAAAGGATGATCCTGCAAAAGCTTTTCATTCCCTTTTCTTACCAATAAATCTATTTGTGCGCCGGGAAAAAAATGGTGCAGTTTTTCAATGATCGCTGTAGCGAGAACTACATCGCCCGTGAATGCTGTTTGTATTACGAGAAATCTTTGCATGAATCCGCCAAAGTTATCAATTAATCATTTGCCTGTTTTTTATCATTACACATTATGTTTGCAAAAATTAAGAAATATGGATTTGCAAAAAATGATTAACGAGGCCTGGGCCAATCGTGAACTTTTAAAAGATGAAGTTTATACCGATGCTGTAAGAAATGTAATTGACAAAGTTGACGAAGGCGAATTGCGTACAGCCATGCCGGTGAGCGATGCGCTTTATAATAAAGACTCGACCCAGGTTTGGAAGGTAAATGAATGGGTGAAGCAGGCGATACTTTTATATTTCGGCATACAGCAAATGGAAACGTATACGCTGCCGCCATTTGAGTTCTACGATAAAATGAAATTGAAAAAAAATTATAAAGACCTGGGCGTAAGAGCAGTGCCCCACGCCGTTGCCCGTTATGGCGCTTTCCTGGGAAGGAACGTGGTACTTATGCCAAGCTATGTAAATATTGGCGCTTATGTGGATGAAGGTACGATGGTTGACACATGGGCCACAGTGGGCAGTTGTGCACAGATTGGCAAGAATGTACACCTGAGTGGGGGAGTCGGTATCGGTGGTGTATTGGAACCTTTGCAGGCAAGCCCTGTAATAATTGAGGACGGTTGTTTTATAGGCAGCCGCAGCATCGTTGTGGAAGGTGTAAAAGTTGAAAAAGAAGCAGTGCTTGGCGCAAATGTAGTACTCACGCAATCCACTAAAATAATAGATGTAAGTGGTAGCGAGCCTATAGAATACAGGGGCAATATTCCCCAGCGGAGCGTGGTAATTCCCGGCAGTTATTTAAAGAAATTTCCTGCAGGAGAATTTAATGTGAGCTGTGCGTTAATTATAGGAAAGCGAAAAGAAAGTACTGATAAAAAAACAAGCTTGAATGACGCGTTGAGAGATTTTAATGTGAGTGTGTAAATTGCAGGTTTTATATTTGTATCCTATTTAGTCATTGAGTAAATAAGTCAATAGTCAATAGTCAATAAGTCAATAGCCAATGATCATTTTATAAATATTGACCTAATGACTAA
>JBDTMP010000327.1:0-5032 GCA_039934215.1 Ginsengibacter sp. | reverse complement strand
GGAAAATTTACAAACATTCTCACACGGTTCCCACCTGAGCCGAATGGATACCTGCATATAGGCCATGCAAAAAGTATTTGTCTCAATTTCGGGCTTGCAAAAAAATACAATGGCGCGACAAATCTGCGGTTTGACGATACCAACCCACTGACAGAAGAAACAGAATATGTTGACAGCATTAAGTATGATGTAAAATGGCTAGGCTTTGATTGGGTAAATGAATTTTATACCAGCGACTATTTTGATGAGATATATAATCTCGCTGTGAAGCTTATTCGCAAGGGCCTTGCATACGTTGACGACAGCAATCCTGAAAAAATTGCTTCCGAAAAAGGAACACCCACAGAGCCGGGAACAGAAAATGAATACAGGAGCCGGAGCATTGAAGAAAATACAATGCTTTTTGAAAAAATGAAAGATGGGGAATTCAAAGATGGTGCAAAAGTTCTTCGCGCTAAAATTGATATGGCTTCTCCGAACATGCATTTGCGTGACCCGATCATGTATCGCATCAAGCATGCACATCATCACCGTTCCGGCGATAAATGGTGCATTTACCCGATGTATGATTTTGCACATGGCCAGAGCGACAGCATTGAAAATATAACACACAGCATTTGCACACTCGAGTTTATACCACACAGACCCTTGTACGACTGGTTCATAGAAAAGCTTGAAATTTTTCCATCACGCCAATATGAATTTGCCCGGCTCAATATGACCTATACGGTCATGAGTAAACGAAGATTACTACAACTGGTAAATGAAGGATTTGTAAATGGCTGGGACGATCCCCGCATGCCTACCATTTCTGCATTCAGGAGGAAAGGATTTACGCCCTCAAGCATTAGAACATTCTGCGATAAAATTGGCGTTGCAAAGCGGGATAATTTAATTGATATAAGTCTTCTTGAATTTTGCATACGGGAAGAATTGAATGGATCAGCTTATAGGGTAATGGCAGTGCTGCACCCGGTTAAATTAATTATTGATAATTATGAAGAGAATAAAACTGAAGAATTAATTACCGAAAATCTTCCTAACGATGCTCAAAATACAAGAACAATTCCTTTCTCAAAAGAGTTGTGGATCGAGCGTGAAGATTTTATGGAAGAGCCCATTAAGAAGTGGTTTCGGCTTGCACCGGGGCAAATGGTAAGATTAAAAAGCGCCTACATTGTAAGGTGCGATAGTTTCAAAAAGGATGAAATGGGAAACATTATCGAAATACACTCTACGTATATTCCCGAAAGTAAAAGCGGTAACGACACAAGTGGAATAAAAGTCAAGGGCACGATACATTGGGTGAGTGTGCAACATGCGGCCGTTGCTGAAGTACGCTTGTATGAGCGGTTGTTTAAAGTAGAAAATCCTGCAGCAGAAGAAGGTGATTTTAAAGATTACATAAATCCACATTCTTTACAAATAATTGAAAAAGCATACATCGAGCCTCACCTGCAAAATGCAAACGCAGGCGATCATTTTCAGTTTATACGCAATGGATATTTTTTTGTAGATAAAGATTCCACGTCAGAAGCATTAATATTTAACAGAACAGTTACTCTAAAAGAAAGCTTTAAATAATAGAGTAATCTTAATATTAAAGAATTATCCTAAGGCATTCTAACGATTTCCTCTTAAAAAAACTTTTAATTATTATATTTGTTTTATGCAAAATACACGCACCAAAGGATTAAAATTTGTTTCAAAAAATAAGGCGGAAATTGATCTTATCAGACACTCTGATATAATGGAAGATGCGATTGATAGGATTAAAGTAAAAGAAGCTATGCATACCGGTGAATTTATAGATTGGGAGGAAGCAAAAAAAATATTACAAAAAAAACACGGTATTAATGGCTTACCAAATAGTAATCGAAAAAAAGACAGTAAAGTTTCTCGCAAGCGTTCCTAAAAAGAGATTATTTAAAACTTCAGGAACATATTAATGAGATAGCTGAAGATCCTTATTTATCAGGAAGTATTAAATTACAAGGTTCCAAAAACATTTACAGATACCGTTATGGCAATTACCGTATTTTATATACTGTAGAAAAATACCGACTTATTGTCTATATAATTTAGATAGGGGATCGGAAAAATATTTACCGATAATATTTTAATCTTATGACATTCCATTATGATTGCATGAAGTGTTTGCCAATTACATTTAATATTCTTTATAAATACCCATCTACCGATAATAACAATACCTTTTAAAAAAAATTAAACTAACACTTATGCCGGCCTATGTAATAGTAGAAATAGAAATTGAAGACAACGATGTGTATGAGGAATATAAAAAATTAACTCCGGCTGCTATAGCCGCCTATGATGGAAAATTTATCGTACGCGGTGCGAAAACTGAATGCCTTGAAGGTAACTGGGATCCTGAAAGAATCGTTGTTTTAGAATTTCCATCCGTAAAAAGGGTGAAAGAGTGGTGGGCATCTCCGGAATATTCAAAAGCAAGAGCATTAAGGCAAAAATCGGCTAAAACAAAAATGATAGTAATGCAGGGCGTTGATTTATAAGATGAAATAGTGAGAGAATTTATACTCCGTATTTTCTTTTAATATCCCTGTCAGCTTCTCTCTCTTTAATGGTTTCTCTTTTATCGTAAATTTTCTTTCCCTTACCCAGGCCGATTTCCATTTTGGCAAAGCCATTTTCGGCGATAAAAATTTTTAATGGAATAATTGAATAGCCTTTTTCTTTGATTTTATTTTCAAGCTTACGCAGCTCTTTTTTATGAAGAAGTAATTTGCGTTCCTGCAACGGCTCGTGGTTGTGAATTGTTCCAAAGCTATACTCAGAAATGTGAAGGCTTTTTACAAACAATTCGCCTTTCTGAAAAATGCAATAGCTATCATTAAAACTTGCTTTACCCGTGCGTAAGGATTTTATTTCGGTTCCCGACAAAACCAGCCCCGCAATATATTTTGCTTCAAAATAATATTCGTAATATGCTTTGCGATTGCTGAGTTCCATGTTTTAATGAGATAACGGAAGTCATTTGGTCATTGGTCAATAGTCATTAATTATATTGATTCTATTGCCAATTGCCTATTATGTATTGTCATCGGTCAGTTTCTGAATAATACCAATAGTTGTTCCAGCTTTTCTTTAAGTTCTTTTCTTGCAACGATGAAATCAAGAAACCCATGTTCCAATAAAAATTCGCTGCGCTGGAATCCAGGTGGGAGATCTTTCTTAATGGTTTCTTTAATAACGCGGGGCCCGGCGAATCCAATAAGAGCGCCAGGTTCAGCCATTATAATATCACCAAGCATTGCGAATGAAGCGGTAGTGCCACCAAAAGTAGGATCGGTACATAAAGAGATATACGGAATTTTAGCATCGGAAAGCATGGACAATTTACCGGAAGTTTTAGGAAGCTGCATCAATGAAAATGCACTCTCCATCATACGTGCGCCGCCACTTTTATTGATAATCATAAAAGGGATTCTATGCTCCATACAATAATCACAGGCCCGTGAGATTTTCTCTCCCATCACACTGCCAAGGCTCCCGCCTATGAATTCAAAATCCATACACGCAATTACAATATCCATTTCACTTATTTTGCCATGTGCAACAGTAATGGAATCGTGAATAGAAGATTTCGCATAGGTTTCCTTTAGCCTTTGATCATACGGTTTCAGGTCAACGAAACCTAAATAATCTTTGGACTTTATATTGGCAAAAAGCTCTTCATAGCTTTCATCATCAAAAAGAATTTCAAAATATTCAGCGCTTCCAATGCGATGATGATATCCGCATTTAGGGCACACGAATAAATTTTCCCGTAGATCCGTCACGGTGCAGGTATATCTGCACGAAGGGCATTTTGTCCATAAACCGTCAGGAGCTTCTTTTTTATCTTTGGTAGAAGTAGTGATACCTTTCTTTATCCGGCGAAACCAGCGCCGCTTTGTCTCCTCGGTATCACCTTCTTCTCCGGCAAGGTTGGCATAAAAATCTTCTTCTTTCATATTTAATTCCCCATTAAGGGTTAAGCTATTGTTATGTTCTTATCAAGATAAACATCCTGTGTAGCGTTCAAAAGCTCCACTCCATCTTTGAATGGCTTTTGAAAAGCTTTCCTGCCTAAAATTAACCCCATTCCACCGGCACGCTTATTTATAACTGCTGTAGTTACAGCCTCCTGCAAATCGGAATCACCTTTACTTTCGCCGCCACTGTTTATTAAACCTATACGGCCGCTGTAGCAATTTAAAACCTGGTAGCGACAGAGATCGATCGGATGATCAGATGTTAATTCACTATAAACCAATTTAGAAGTTTTACCAAATTTTACTGCGTTATAGCCGCCATTATTCGTAGCCATTTTTTGCTTTATAATATCGGCTTGTATCGTGACACCAATGTGATTTGCCTGGCCGGTGAGATCGGCTGATGTATGGTAATCCACACCATCGACCTTAAATGCATTGTTACGGGTATAACACCATAAAATGGTACACATGCCTAATTCATGTGCAAGTTCAAAAGCCTGGCTTACTTCCTGAAGCTGCCGGGTGCTTTCGTCACTGCCCCAATAAATAGTAGCACCGATACCAACAGCACCCATATTATAGGCGCTTTTTACAGTGCCAAACATTGTTTGATCATATTTATTTGGATAACTCAACAATTCATTGTGATTAATTTTTACAATGAAAGGTATTTTATGAGCATATTTTCTACTTACAATTCCTAACACACCAAATGTGGAAGCAACCCCGTTGCAGCCGCTTTCAATAGCAAGCCTTACAATATTTATAGGGTCAAAATAAATTGGATTAGGTGCGAAAGATGCACCGGCGCTATGTTCTATGCCCTGGTCAACCGGAAAGATTGAACAATACCCGGTGTCTGCAAGACGACCATGGCCCAATAACATCTGCATACTTTGAACTACCCGGTTGTTGCGGTTGCTGTTCACAAAAATATCGTCAAGGTAATCAGGAGATGGTAATGTGAGAGTTGATTTGTCAATTTTGCATTTGTGATTAAATAAATTTTCGGC
>JBDTMP010000326.1:0-4705 GCA_039934215.1 Ginsengibacter sp. | reverse complement strand
TTCAATAAATATATCTGCAACATAATCATCTGCTGCAGTTATCACTCTTCCGTTTTTAATTAACACTGACATGAATGCATGTTTTTGAATAACTCAATCTAAGAAAATTGTCCAACAAAATCAACATGTTTTGCCTCTGCAGATTCAATTTTATATTTTCTCATGATGAGGTAGTAGATAATACCTGCAACAAAAAATCCAACGAACCACGCATAATTGTATAAATGTGAAACCCACGATGGCACTGAATCCGGAGGTATTGCCTTTATTGTTATAAGAAATCCAGGGACGTTTGGAAATATACCGGCGAGTAAGGCAATGACAGCTGCTGTATTGAAACCATTTGTAAATGAATACATTCCTGTATGATGGTATAGCTCGTGAGTACTTAATATTTGTTTCCTTATAAAATAATAATCTGCAATCATGATACCACCAACAGGCCCAAGCAAACTTGAGTAACCAACAAGCCATGTAAAAATATATCCTGATGGGTCAGCAATTAGTTTCCACGGAAAAATCACGATACCAATAATGCCCGTAATAAATCCGCCGGTGCGAAAATTAATTTTAGCAGGAGCTAGGTTTGCAAAGTCATTCGCGGGACTAACAATATTTGCAGCGATGTTGGTTGCCAACGTTGAAATAGCAACCGCAATCATCGCAATGCTGATAATAAATTTACTGCTGAATTTTCCCGCAAGCACCAAAGGATCCCAAATTGTTTCTCCATATAAAATAACAGTAGCCGAAGTGACCACGACGCCAATAAAAGAAAACAAAGTCATGGATGTTGGAAGACCAATTGCCTGTCCTTTTATCTGTGCCTGCTGGCTTTTTGCATACCGTGTAAAATCGGGAATGTTTAAAGAAAGGGTTGCCCAATACCCAACCATGCCTGTTAGCGCAGGAAAAAAGAAATTCCAAAATTCATCATTGGTTTTAAATTTTGATGGCTCTTTTAATATTGGCCCCAACCCATGTACTGCATATATTGCCCATGCTAACAATGCCAGTGCAGCAACTGGTAAAAAGAAAGCTTTAAACACAAGCAATTTTTTTATGCTTTCCACACCGAGATAAACAACCCACATATTTATAAGCCAGAAAATTAAAAAGGTTATAGCCGGTCCTGTTTGTAAACCAAAAGATGCAGGAAAGATTTGTGGCAATGTTTCAATTGCAGGTATCCATAACCGTAACATCTGGTACAATGCAAAACCACCAATCCATGTTTGAATACCAAACCAGCCGCAGGCAACGATGGCGCGGAGCATTGCTGCAATGTTAGCGCCTCTTACACCAAAGCTTGCTCTCGCAAATACAGGGAACGGTATTCCATATTTTGCACCGGCATGGCCGTTTAAAATCATAGGAATTAAAACAATTGCGTTGCCTAAAAAAATGGTGAGGATCGCCTGCCACCAGTTCATGCCGCCACCGATTAAGGAACTGGCTAACATATAAGTTGGAATGCATAAACTCATGCTAATCCAAAGCGCTGCGTAGTTCCATGTATTCCAGGTTCGTTTTTCTTTTGGAACGGGTGCCAGGTCTTCGCTGTATAGTGAAGAAGATTTTATGTTTTGGTTTTTGCTCATTCAGATTTATCTTAAATGCTAAATGTTGTTTAGCCTTATCGTTCAACATAACCTTCTTCATCTGCTATAGAAATCGCTTCAGAAATTATCGCCAGCCCTTCATCAATTTGTTCTTTGGTAATGCATAACGGTGGCGCAACAAAAACATAGTTCCATCTTACAAAAGTGTACATGCCAAGTTCCTTTATTTTCGCAGCAACTTTGTTCATGATTTTCATTTCATCAGGCTTTGCATTAAATGGAGCCATCGGTTCTTTTGTATCCCGGTTTTTTACCAATTCAATACAACCAAGTAATCCTGTATTTCTAAAATTGCCAATGCTGGGATGTTTCAGTTTTAGCTCTTCCACTTTTGCGTCAATATATTTCCCCATTGCTACTGCATTTTCAATAAGATTATCTTCTTCATAAATTTTTAAAACTTCTAATGCGGCAGCGCAACAAACAGGATGCGCAGAATACGTAAGTCCAATGGAAAGATATGCGTCATCAAATTTTGAAGCAATTTTATCCGACACCATCAAGCAACCAAAAGGCAAATAACCACAGGTTAATCCTTTTGCCATTGCAATCATATCCGGAATAATATTATGGTTCTGAAAACCAAACCATTTCCCGGTTCTTCCAAAACCGCTCATCACTTCATCCATAATTAAAAGTATCCCATATTGATTGCATAGTTCTCTTACCTTCTGCAAATAACCTTTTGGATATTGCAAACATCCTGATGAACCCGATTCTCCTTCTAATAAAATTGCAGCTATATTATTCGGGCCTTCATAGGCAATAAGTCTTTCCAATTGAGCAACACTTTCTTTCAATAAATTTTCTTCGCCATACTCCCAACGATATAAATAAGGCAGATCAAAATGTACAAAATTTGTTGCTTGTTGCGCATCTACAGCCAGCTTTCGCGGATCGCCGCTTGCCGTCATAGCGGCATTAGTGGAACCATGATATGATTGATAACGACTTAAAATTTTATGTCTGCCGGTATGTAGTCTTGCCAGCTTAATTGCATTTTCAATGGAATCTGCACCGCCTAACGTAAAGAATGCTTTATTTAAATCACCCGGACATATCTCGGCCAGCTTTTTTCCGAGTTCTCCCCTTACACCGGTAACACACGAGGGCGTTACATAACTTATCTCCTGCATTTGTCTTGTAACTGCGTCGGTTACACGTTGATCTCCATGTCCAATATTTACATTCATTAATCCGGAAGAGAAATCAAGATATTTTTTTCCCTCATAATCGTAGAGGTAAACTCCTTCTCCATATTTTACAGCAATGGGATTTGTTCCTTTTTGCTTGCTCCATGAAAATAAAGTGTAATCCTGGCTGTTTTGAACGATTTCGTTTGTTTCAGTTACAGGTGATGGACTTTTTTCGATAGTATTCATAGTATATTTTTTTGCCTGATATTAATTAAAAATCAACTCACCATCTTTATTACTAATTACTAATTCTTTTTTATTATTTCCTTCGACTCTTCCAATAATTTGCGCTTCAATTTTAAAAGATGATGCTTCTGCAATAATTTCTTCAGCAAAATCCTCATCTGTATAAATCTCCATCCTGCAACCCATATTAAATACCTGGTACATTTCGCGATTATCGGCTCCGCTTGCTTCCTGTATTTCTTTAAATATTGCCGGAACTTCAAATAAATTATCCTTTATCACCCTCACATTTCCAGGAATATATTTAAGGCACTTCGTTTGGCCTCCACCACTACAATGTATTAACCCATATATTTTGTCAAAATCTTTTTCTAAAATACTCTTTAAAAGAGGCGCATAGGTTCTCGTTGGAGAAAGAATGCCCTTAATTTCATTGATCCTGTTATCACCTATATACACCACCTCAGTATCTAAGGAGTTGTCATAACTTTCTTTATAATTTTCAGCATAGTATTTGTTAAGCAAATCATGCCGTGCAGAAGTCAGGCCGTTGCTTCCTATCCCGCTATTATAATTTTTTTCATAGGTTGATTTTCCGAATGAGGCAAGCCCAACAATTATATTTCCGGCTTTTATTTTTTCGTTGGAAATAATTTTTGATTTAGGCCATCTTGCCGTCATCGTTCCATTCACGGCGATGGTTCTTACAACATCACCCACATCTGCAGTTTCGCCACCCAGGTATTGAATATTGATTCCAAAAGTTTTCATAAGATCAAAAAAATCCTGCGTACCATTAATAACCTGCTCCAGCACTTCCACGGGTATGAGATTTTTATTTCTATCAATGGTTGAATTGAATATTATATTGTCATAAATACCCACGCATAAAAGATCATCAAGGTTCATAACTATTGCATCCTGGGCAATTCCTCTCCATACAGATACGTCGCCTGTTTCTTTCCAATATAAATACGCAAGAATACTTTTAGTTCCAGCACCATCAGCATGCATAACATTTACAAAATTTTCATCACCGCCCAGGTAATCAGGATAAATTTTACAGAATGCTTTTGAGAAAATTCCCTGGTCAAGGTTTTTTACGGCAGCATGAACTTCTTCTTTTTGAGCTGAAACACCACGCTTTGAATAAAGGGACATGATTATATTTTGATTAGTGTAAAAATATAGAATATCATCATGCTATCTTCGATTCAGATTATCAAGACATAAATTATATATTTTTGCAATCCAGCATGCAGGTACACAGGGAAATAAACAACTTACCTTTTTTTAATAATGCCGTAATTACCATTGGTACCTTTGATGGAGTGCATACCGGCCATCTGCAGATCCTCAACCAGCTAAAGAAAGAAGCAAAAAAAATTAATGGTGAAACCGTGATCGTTACTTTTCATCCGCACCCAAGGATGGTTATAAAAAGCTCCGAAGCAAGACATAATAAACATTTTGAAGAAATAAAACTGCTCAATACCACATCAGAAAAAATTGAGCTTTTAGAAAATCAAAATATTGATCATCTTGTAATAGTTCCTTTTACTGTAGCATTTTCTGAACAAACGGCTGAAGAATATATCTGCAATTTTTTAGTATCAAAATTTCATCCTCACACAATCATTATAGGCTACGACCATCGCTTTGGAGAAAACCGTAGCGGCGATTACAAACTATTAGAAAATT
>JBDTMP010000325.1:0-3219 GCA_039934215.1 Ginsengibacter sp. | reverse complement strand
TTTTAAACATTTTTAATTTGTACAAAAAGGGTTTAAAGATATTTGTCGCCCTTGCTTCTTTTTATTTCTGAAACATATTCTTTTATATACTGTTCTTTGTCTTTTTTGCACACAAGCAAAACATCTTCTGTATCAACTATTATAAAATCATCCAGTCCCTGTAAAAGAATTAGCTTGTTATTATCAGCATGCACTACATTCTTAGTCGAATCAAAAAGTATAGTGTTATTTCCGGCAACAGCATTCTCATAATAATCCTTTTCAAGATTTTCATACGCGCTGCCCCAGGTGCCAAGATCGCTCCACCCAAATGAGGAAGGAATTACATACACATTATCAGCTTTTTCCAGAATTCCATAATCGATTGAAATGTTTACACAGAGCGGATAAATCAGGTTTATTACTTCCTGTTCATCGGTGGTAATAAGCGCTTTTTTCGCGCCATTAAAAACTTCATGAATCGCGGGCAGGTACTTTTCAAAAGCTGCAATTATACTTTTTGTGCGCCACACGAAGATGCCTGCATTCCATAAAAAATCACCGCTTATAATAAAGTTTTTTGCCAACTCAATATCCGGCTTTTCTGTAAAGGTTTTTACCTTATAAATATTTTCAGTAACAGCGAGTTGCTCGTATTGTATATATCCATAGCCGGTATTAGGTGAAAAAGGTTTTATACCCAGCGTGATAAGAGCGTTATTTTTTTCAGTAAACTCAAGTGCGTCCAGACTTACTTTTATAAAGGATGTGTCATCCATGATAAGATGGTCGGCTGGCGCACAAATTAAATTGCTTTCAGGATTTAGTTCATGCAGCTTGTAAGAAATATAAGCGACACACGGAGCTGTATTTTTTCTTGAAGGCTCGCATAAAATATTTTCAGGGTTTAAAGAAGGCAATTGCTCTGCAACGATATCTTTATATTGAACAGACGTAACAACATAAATATTTTCATTAGGAATGTATTGAGAAAAACGATCGTAAGTTGCCTGTATTAAAGTTTTACCCTGGTTAAGAATATCCAAAAACTGTTTTGGATAATTCATGCGGCTTACCGGCCAAAACCTGCTTCCAATACCGCCCGCCATAATAGCTACATAATTATTTTTATTCATGTCAGATTAAAATTAAATGATGCCCTCCCGTATAAGATCGTGCAAATGTATAATCCCCGCGTAATTCCCACTATTGGTTACAACGAGCTGTGTTATATTTTTTTTTCTCATCAAATCGAGTGCTGTTATTGCTAGCTCCTCTGTACTTATTGTTTTAGGTTCCATTGACATAATATCTTTAGCCTGTATGTCACCAAGGTTAATATCTTTTTCAAGCATTCTTCGTAAATCGCCATCAGTTATTATTCCAATCAATTTTTCTTCTTCGTCAAGAACAACTGTAGCGCCTAAACGTTTTTTTGTCATTTCTATTATTACGTCCTTAAGTAGATAATCTGTTTTTACAGAAGGTCTTTCATTATTTATAGAAAGATCGCCCACCCGTAAATATAATTTTTTACCCAGCGTACCTCCGGGATGAAATTTCGCGAAATCATCTGATCCAAAACCTTTCATTTCCATAAGACAAATCGCAAGCGCATCTCCTAACACGATTTGAGCGGTTGTACTACTGGTTGGCGCAAGATTATTTGGGCATGCCTCCTCTGTTACAGTTGAATTTAAAATAACGTCTGCACAGTTTGCGAGATAACTTTGAATATTGCCCGTCATTGCAATGATGGTATTTTTAAAGTTTTTAATAAGAGGTATCAAAACCTTTATTTCAGGGCTATCTCCACTTTTACTAATTATCATTACAATATCACCTTGTTGCACCATTCCTATATCTCCATGAATAGCATCGGCGGCATGTAAAAATAACGAGGGAGTGCCGGTGCTATTAAGGGTTGCAACAATTTTTTGAGCAACAATTGCGCTTTTGCCAATACCGCTTACAACCAGCCTGCCTTTACATTCATTTATGGTAAGAACGGCTTTTTCAAAATCTTCATTAATTAAAACAGACAATTGGTTTATCGAACGAGCTTCAATTGCTATAGTTTTTTTTGCAGAAGCAATAATGTTGTAATTACTCATTTTTATGATGAAAAAAAATAAAAAGTATAAGGAGCTTTTTTAGTTTAAAAAAGCAAACCTATTAAATTGATAATTGATGATTGTAAAAAGGTTTCCTGTGTATAGTCTAAACTTCGTATCTTAACTCAAATAATATAATAAAGAAAGGTTATTTATGTTAAACTATTTTTAGCATATTATTAAAGAACTCATTTGTATTAACTTTGGTTCCTATCAATAAATGTGGAACAGAAAAGAAAACCATGCCTACAAAAGTAAAAACCAAAAGCCAACCCTTTAAGCCAACTCACAAGCGTACAGCAAAAAAAAGTAACCCGGAATCTCTTTCAAATCATTTACAAACATATTTTGGATTCGATAGCTTTAAAGATCCACAGGAAGAAATAATAAAAAATCTTCTTAATGGTAAAGATACATTTGTAATAATGCCGACCGGCGGCGGTAAAAGTCTTTGTTATCAGCTACCAGCATTAATTAGTGAAGGATGCGCTATTATAGTTTCCCCTCTTATTGCATTGATGAAGAACCAGGTGGACCTGGTGCGTGGCTACAGCAGTACTGATCACATTGCCCATTTTTTAAACAGTACATTAAATAAAGGACAGCAAAAGCTTGTAAAGGACGATCTTACTTCGGGGAAAACAAAGATGCTATATGTTGCCCCGGAAACCCTTACCAAGGAAGAAAATGTTGATTTTTTTAAAGCATTAAACATTTCTTTTTTTGCTGTTGATGAAGCACATTGTATCAGTGAGTGGGGTCATGATTTCAGGCCGGAATATAGAAGGCTGAGAGAAATAATGGATGAGATTGATAAGAAGATTCCTGTAATTGCATTAACTGCAACGGCAACCCCTAAGGTACAAAGTGATATTGTTAAGAATCTGGGTTTGCGTGACCCTAAAATATTTATATCTTCTTTCAATCGCCCAAATCTTTATTATGAAGTGCTGCCGAAGTTAAAAAAAGAGCAGGCTGTAAAAAGTATAGTAAAATTTATTTCTCAAAACAAAGGCAAAAGCGGTATCATTTACACACTCAACCGTAAAACTACCGAGGAGTTGGCCCAAATGCTTATGGCAAATGGAATAAAAGCAGTTGCTTATCATGCTGGTTTAGATTCGAA
>JBDTMP010000324.1:0-3620 GCA_039934215.1 Ginsengibacter sp. | reverse complement strand
TCCGTGAGGGTTGATATATCAATCTTACTTAATTCATCAATCGCACTGTCAACCCGGGCATTAAACAACTCAACCAATTCTCTAAGGCCCCGGGCCGTTTGTGATTGATTTCCCTCAATTGCCAGTGAATGTAACTGCGTTTCAGATAATTGTTTGCCTTTGGCGTAAGTAAATAAACGGTCAAGCACTCCTGTTAGATGCTGGAGATGGAATGCTGGTGACGCGACGCCGGCAGGTCTTGTCCATAACAGGGATTCGGGGAAATTATCTGTAAGTTCTTTTAACTCTTCACGTGCCTGCAGCAGGGCATGCGCCACGGGCTGTAAAAGACCTGGAATATTTTCCAGGGGGCCGCGTTGCCAGACTTCTCCTTTTTCTTCCGGCATTTTTTTATTTTAAAATATATTCGGGTGATATCATCTACGCTGCCAGGTATTTTTAGGATTTTTTGCGGGAGATCTTTCCTCCGCCTGGGTTACTATGAGAGGCTTTTTACCAAGAGAAATGTCTTTGAGATGTTCAATTGCTGCTTTTCCGTCTGAATCATTAAGCATTTCTACAAAAGCGAATCCTTTGCTTTTACCGGTTTCCCTGTCGATGGCTACCCTGGCAGAAGATACGGTTCCAAATTTTTCAAAGATTTCTTCCAACTCAGCATCATCCAGGTCATAAGGTAAGCCGGCAACAAATAGTTTCATAAAGCAGTTGTTTTGGTAAATGTATATAAGAAATATTAAAATTGCTAATGGTATTTAGGTCGCAAAAAATAAAACATTAAACAGGAGATTTTTAGCTCACCTGCTATAAGTTTTGAGAAGCTTTTGTAGTTAACATTTTCCAATGAACTAATTATTAGCGCTTCGAGGATATTGAAAAATGACCATGTTGCAAAGTCAGATTCAATGCAATTCCTTCATTTTAAAATCTTTCCATCTCACTTTTATTCCTCCGCCATCATGTATTTGCAAAGCAATAAAGCCTTCGCCTTTTCCAATTTTTTCATCTTTTAAAAACACCATCTGGTGCCCGTTGAGCCAGGTGGTTACTTCATCTCCAACCACTTTTATTTTTAAAGTATTCCATTCACCCTCCTTTAAGATTTTTTCATCCTCAGGCTTTGGTTTTATAAGCCAGCCTCTTCCATACGATTCATAAATACCTGCAGTGAAATGATCCTTAGGCGCTACTTCTACCTGCCATCCACTTATCTTAACACCATCAATACCTGATCGAAAAAATACGCCGCTATTACCATTGGCTTCCTGCTTAAATTTTAATGTGAGGATAAAGTTTTTATAATTTTTATCAGTAGATAAATAACCATATTGTTTATCAGGACCGCTTTCACACACGAGTTCTCCATTATCAACATACCATTTTTCTGTGCCATGAATTGTCCAGCCTGTAAGGTCTTTGCCATTAAACATTTTAGTGCCGGATTGCGCGGCAACAGCGCATGTTGCAAAACACAATAAAACAAATACAATTTTTTTCATAATTATTTTTTTTAATATTTATTGAAAGATCATGCAAAATACATCTGCAATTGATAAAAAAATAAAACCTCCGGTTACAAAGAAACGGAGGTCCTGAATATTTATTTAAATATATACTTATTGCTGCCCAAGTAATTTATACATTTCATCAAGCTTAGGCGAAAGAATTATTTCTGTTCTGCGGTTTTGCGCCCGGCCCTGCGAAGTTGAGTTTGTATCGATAGGGTCATAATAACTATGCCCTGATGCGATTACTCTTGCCGGATCAACTTTATAATTATCCACAAGCACACGCACTATAGAGTTTGCACGTGCGGTGCTCAGGTCCCAATTATCTTTAAATCTTCCTCTTATCGGGATACTATCGGTATGCCCTTCAATATTTACGGCCACGTCGGAATTTAGGTTAAGTACCGCGGCAAGTTTTGACAGTGCGTCTATACCCTTTGGATTTACCACTGCGCTACCCGATGGAAATAATAAATTTTCTGAAAGCCGGACATATACTTTCCCATTTTTTTGATAAACAGAAAGATCGCTGGAATTAAATCCTTTCAATGCTTCACTCATCTTATTTTTCAATTCATCAGAAGCTGCTTTTTGCTGTTCAAGCAAAGCCTGTAATTGTTGCAATCTTTTTTGCTGCTGCTCCAGAGTTTCCTTGCTCTGGCTTAACTGGTTCTGCTGTTCTGCTGATTGCTGACCAAGCTGGCTGTTTTTATTACTAAGTGCATCTACCTTGCTTTTAAGATCGGCTATATTGCCTTGTAAGGTTGCAATATTTGAATTTAAAGAACTGATTGAATTGGCCATCCGGGTACTGTCTTCACGCAGTGCCGCTGTTTGCATCTGAGATTGCGTTAGATACCTTTTGGCCACACAGCTTGTAAATAATAACATCACTGCTGCGACCGGCAATAGTTTTTTTATATACATAATTTTTATTTTAATTAATATAGCTGTAAAAAATGTGCCGGAAATTTTAAGTTGTTAAAAAAAGACAAATTTAAAGGGGTGTGGAGATTTTTTCTTTTATTGGCTATGATACTACACGGTCACCATATCGCAATAAACTTATATTGCAATAAAATCAGTGGTTCATAAAATCACCGGCACAGTAATGTGCCTGTGAACTATAAAAACATTTGCAGAATATCTTTTACCAGATGTGTATCCGCTCATCTTTTGGAACAAACATTTTATCTCCCTCTTTTACATTAAAAGCAGCGTACCACTCGTCCATATTACTAACGGGTGCGATTGTACGATACATCCCCGGAGAATGTGGATCGGTTTTTATAAGTTGCGCTTCTGTTTCAGGCAAAGTATTATTTCTCCATACCTGTGCCCAGCTAAGGAAAAATCTTTGCTGAGGAGTAAATCCATCAATCTTTTTACCTTCCTTAAATTCCTTTGTTTTTTTAAATGCTTCATAGGCAATATTCAATCCGCCAAGATCAGCAAGATTTTCGCCGAGTGTTAACCTGCCATTTATATGAATTGTATCCAAAACGGTATAATCATCATATTTTTTCGCAACCATATCAGCTCTTTTGTTGAAGTTTTCCTCATCCGTTTTTTGCCACCAGTCTTTTAGATTACCATTCGCATCATACTGCCGTCCCTGGTCATCAAAACCATGTGTCATTTCATGGCCGATAACTGCCGCGATTCCACCATAATTTACGGCATCATCCGCGCCAAAATCAAAAAATGGAAATTGCAAAATGCCGGCTGGAAAAGTGATATCGTTGTTCGTTGGGCTGTATTGCGCATTGATGGTAGGAGGTGTCATTCCCCAGTCTGTTTTATCTACGGGCTGCCCCATGTGGCTTACCATATAACTATATGCCCATACGCTGCAGTTATGAATATTTCCCAGAAAATCATTCCGGTTTATAACGACACCATCATAATCTTTCCACTTGTCCGGGTAGGCAATTTTTTTGGTAAAGGCATCGAGTTTCTCGAGGGCTTTTTTCCTGGTATCTTCACTCATCCAATCGAGCCGCCTGATGCGATCACCGAAAGTGCTCTGCATATTGGTTACCAGGTTTACCATATATTCTTTCGCCTCCGGCTTAAAATATTTATCCACGTATAGCTGGCCGATCATATCGCCAA
>JBDTMP010000323.1:0-9297 GCA_039934215.1 Ginsengibacter sp. | reverse complement strand
CTTTTTAATTTATATCAACTCTTGAAATTATTGCTTCTTCAACCGCAACTGTAGAATTTAAGACAGCCGGCTTAAATAAATTTAATTTATCAAGATAAATAATTGTTTTATCACCAGAGGCAGCTTTCTCATACATTGGCTCGAACTTAGCGCCATATTGAATTTCATCAAAGAGATAGGAAGTCCTTGCTACAACTATATTTGAGAACATGTCGTCAAATGCTTTTATAAAAATCAGCACCTCACCTTTCATATTTTCAAAATCATTTTTTGTAAGATTGTAAAGCGGACTTTTTTCTGTAATGGGATGCACAAGAGTCCAACTTAAGGTGAGTGCATTTACTGTATCGAATTCAAGTTCTAACTGATAAAATCTGTTCATGCTAACTCCGTTCTCTTCTATCGTCATACCTAAAGTAACATTAGCGGCGGCATCTACAAGATTGGTATTTTTAAAAGGTGCAACCCTTAGCATTAATGCATTTATATTTTTATAAGGCGCAATTAATGCATTGTGGCTAAAACGTAAATAAGCTACGGGCTTCGCAAATCTGCCATACAAAAGGCCAGTCGCCAGTGCGAAACTAAGAAGGCCCAAAAGGGCTTCGAGGGCTGCTATTGAACTGGATAGAAATCCAATCGGGCTTATGCGCCCATATCCCACGGTAGTAAATGTCTGGGTGCTGAAAAAGAAAGATTCTGCAAAATTAGTAAGCTCTGAAGGCGATGGAATTTCTCCAAGTGTATCTACTCCTATAGTAAAATATATTGTAGCGAATAATAGATTAATGCAAACATAAAAGAGTAAAATAACTGTAAAAAATTTCCATCGGGGCATCAACAGCATTGTATGATACCAGCTTATGCTTTCTAAAAAGCCAAGACCGCTTTTTTCAACATTCGCTCTTCCATTTTTGTTTACAAATCTTCCCCCATAGTTTGACGGGTTATTGCCGAAGCCGGTATTTATCTCCGGCTGTAGTTTTGTATTTATTTTACGGTGCCTTGCCATATTATTTTTTGAAGAAAGATTTTAAATAACTCCGCATTCCCGCCGCAACTGCTAAAGCCGTAGCTACAGCCGCGACTGACAGCGAAGTTGCCATCGGTAAATTTCGCAGCGATAAAGATAGGAGCAGGTAGATTGTCAGCAATAATAAAAATTTGATTGCAAGTTTTTTAAGCGGCACCAGTTGAGTAATTGATACCTTAAGAACAGACGTTGACTGCCATAAATAATAAATAACCTGGCACCACGTAGCGATCACAATCGCAAGGGCTATACCGCGGCTTCCCAACACGGGGTACAGCGTTATCATTAAAATAACAGCAAGTGAAATATCCATGATGGAGCCCCACAAAATCTTTTTGCCCTGCGAAAAACATTGCAGAATAACGCTGTAATTATTAATGCGAATTGGTAATACAAAAATACTTATTACAAAAATAGGTATGGAGGCATTGTATTTATTTTTAAAAGCGAGCGAAAAAATTTCTTCGCGAAAAAATAAAAGAAAAAAAAACAGAGGAAATACAATTGAAGAAAGCATATTGAAATTTTCCCTGAACAAACTTGTGATGCTGCTTGTCAATTTTGTATTGGCTGAAATTTCTATTAACAGTAAACTGCCGGTTACACTTATCAAAAGACCGAATAGTGGAATTTCAAAAGAGCCATTAAAAAAAATGGCGAAATCGGCCGGGGAAAGAAGATATAAAAGAAAGATTTTATCAATCCATTTCGATATTATTCCAAGTATCTCGTTAGAGCCAAGATATGCCCAGTGACTTAAAAATTTGCGGCTATTTGTACCTGTTATAATTGTTTTATGCCGACGGGTAGAAAGCAGGATCGCAAGAAGTTTCAATATAGAAATGATGCCGATGCCTGCAACAAGAAAGGTAAGAGTATAACCTGTGGAAAGTATATAAAGATGCCATGCAAAAAATAACAGGGAATAGAAGAAGTTTATCACAAAGGTTTTTTTTTCTCCTCCCTGCTTTATTAAAAGTGTTTCAGCAACAGTTATTATATTTTGAATAATTATAAACGCGATTATTAAAGTCTTCTCGACCGTTATAAAATTTTTTGAGAAATAAAAAAAACCCGCCAAAACGATTATGGATATTGCGGTATAAAAAGAAATAATTTTTCTTTGGTTCCCTTTTATAAAAGAAAAAAGAAAATCCAGATTGGTTGAAAGCACCACTGCAGAAAGCCCAAAGCTAATGATCACATTTACGATGTTGGCATACATCCATAAACTTTGAAAAATTCCATATTCATCATAGCTGAGCTTACGGGAATAAATAATAGTGATAAGAAATAAAATGATAACGGGCAGGGCTTTTCCAAAAAAAAGATAAACAGATCTTTGAATAAAATCGGCCTTATTATTTGGTTGCGCTATATTGGTCACAATTATTTTTATCTAATTTTTTAATAAAAACCGCGGGATTACCCGCAATAACGCAATAACCATCGGTAAAACTTTTTGTAACTACTGATCCCGCGCCTACAATTGTAAAATCTCCCAAATGCACCGACGGTAATATTATCGCATTCATTCCTATCCAGCAGAATTTTCCAATGATTATGGGTGGAGCTTTCACATGCAATAAATTATTCACGGGATCATGGTTAGCAGAGATAATCCCAACATTAGGCCCGATGTTAGTATAATCGCCAATAGTAATTCCGTTTGATGCTTCTATATAATTACCCGGGGAATCGCCCGGAAAAACATTTTTTCCTCTTATGATATTTTCCGGATGATGAATAGTGCTTGTGTGATGCACCGCCCATTTTACATTTTTATTTTGCCTTAATATATATTTTGAGAATGCATGAGCCATATAAAAATTTAATCCCACATCATCCCTGAGTCTGAAAATTTTTTGGATAAAAGGTTTGGCCATTACTGCTATTTTAAGATTACTGGTATTTTTCGTGCAATTATTTCCGCGTCTTTTTTTGTAAAGAAAGCAAAAACCAACACCAGCATTTCTATAAAAAAAACATCCGCAAAAATATAAGTGGACAGGTGAATAATTACCGGAAGCAATAATAAAATCCTGTCGTATTTTTTTGTGAAAAATCCTATAACCATTAAGCCTTCCAATAAAAATATAGAAGTGTTGCCAATATTAAGCAGGTAAGGATGCCCGATAAAAAACTTAAAAAATGAAGACATGATCGTGTCAGGAAAATGATAAATATATTCTGCCAGGTTTAATTTTACCGAACCAACTCCCTGGTTCCAATAAAAAAAAGAATTGCTTATCCATACCTTCCAGATAAATGACATCACATAAATGTAACAAATATAATAGCGCATGCCTTCCCACATCAATTTCCATATTTTATACTTTTTAAACCAGAATGGAATTGTGATTATCATCAACACAGTAAGCGGATGTGCATGGTGAACAATATACGTGTTGTATGTGATGGCATATATTAAAAACAAAAAACTGAATATTATAATAATTATTTTTTTTAATGGAAATACAATTCCCAGCAGGCAGAATACAAAAAGAAAAGCATCGAAAAATATAGCGCCTGCCTGGTTATAAACAATAAAAGCCGGTATTCCTGAAAATTTATAAATCCAGTAAGTAATATCCAGGCTTAGAAGAAAAAGAGGTGGCTGTAAAAGATGAGAAGGCGTAGCATTTAAAAAAAAACGGAAAACGAGGCTCAGAAAAATGAATGTGAATACCAAACGGGTTATAACAATTCTATCTTTTTCTTCTTCTCTTATCATAGCAGTTTATTTATAAGAGTTGAGGATAGTTTTTTTATTTCGCCATTATTTCCGTAAACGATTGTTACTTCATAAACATCCATTTTGTAAACAGGTTTTTTAATATATTGTTCAAGATATCTTTTATACCAGCCAGGGAATTTTTTTAATTCAACCGTATCGTTATAAAATTTTAAACCCGGTAAAATTTTCTTAAAAAGAGGATGTTTATTATTCCACGTGTCAATATATGTTTTGAGCGGATCATGACCATTATTTCTTTTCATATAAATAAATTCGTTCAGTGTATTTGTAAATAGTAATTTTTCAGGCTCTTGCCAGGTGTGTGGAAAAGTCAGCACCTCGTCGTCATTATATTTTACTTCTAAAAAAGAATAGGTTTTTTGTTCGGGTATGTTATAAGCATAAAGATCCCACCTGAAAATGGGCGTGTGCTCGGCCTTGAAGATAAAATTAGCTGCAAGGTTCAAAAGGAAAAACAGGAGAACAGCAAAAAATAAAAATTTGTTTGTAGAAAATAATCTTAAAAAAAAATATTTTGATTTCATCAGGATTTGTACCCAGTTTTGGCAAATAAAAAATGAAAATAGTAATTATAAATTTTATTAATCTCGAAACAAGCTACTATACCTTTCAAACTAAAAGTTCACAAGAATCTTTATTCTTCTTAAAAAAGCTAAGATCATTGAATGCAACCATAAAATCCAGGTTTAGTTAAACCTTAAAATCCTTGCCTCATTGCATTACCTTTGCAGACGTTTTTAGTAAAAATTATTTCAGGGAAAATGAAGAACATTCGAAATTTTTGCATTATTGCACATATTGATCATGGTAAAAGCACGCTGGCCGATCGTTTGCTGGAATTTACACATACAATTACCGGACGGGAAATGCAGGCACAAGTGCTCGACGATATGGACCTGGAGCGGGAGAAAGGAATCACAATAAAGAGCCACGCAATTCAAATAAATTACAATGTTGATGGAGTGGATTATGTTCTTAATTTAATCGACACGCCCGGCCATGTAGATTTTAGCTACGAAGTAAGCCGTGCATTGGCAGCCTGTGAAGGAGCTTTACTTTTGGTAGATGCCACGCAAGGCATACAGGCGCAAACGATTTCCAATTTATACCTCGCCATTGATAATGACCTTGAGATTATTCCGGTTATCAATAAAATAGATATGGATGGCGCAATGATTCCTGAAGTTGAAGACCAGATGATAGAATTGATTGGTTGTAAGCAGGAGGATATTTTACATGCCAGTGCAAAAACGGGTATTGGAATTGAAGAGATACTAACTGCCATCATTAAACGAATTCCTGCACCCAAGGGAGATTATACTGCGCCATTACAGGCTTTAATATTTGACAGTGTGTTTAATAGTTTTCGCGGCATAATAGTTTATTACCGTGTATTTAACGGCATACTTAAAAAAGGAGACAGGATTAAATTTTCAAACACCGGCAAAGAATATGAAGCCGATGAAGTTGGAATTTTGAAGATAGGCCTGCTGCCAAAACCTGAAGTAAAAGCGGGTGATGTGGGATACATCATCACTGGAATTAAAAATGCTAAAGAAGTAAAAGTAGGTGATACCATTACAACAATTATCAATCCCAGTAAAGAATCAATCAGAGGCTTTGAAGAGGTAAAGCCAATGGTTTTTGCCGGAATATTTCCCGTAAATACTGACGAATTTGAAGAGCTCAGGGACTGCATGGAAAAGCTTCAACTTAATGATGCGTCTCTCACTTTTGAATTGGAAACGTCGCAAGCTCTTGGCTTTGGTTTTCGGTGCGGATTTCTTGGAATGCTCCACATGGAAATAATCCAGGAGCGCCTGGAGAGAGAATTCAATCAAACAGTAATTACTACAGTACCTAACGTAAGCTTTATTGCATATACGACTAAGGGTGAAAAGATAATTGTAAACAATCCTGCGCAAATGCCTGATCCGAGCAGGATTGAAAAAATTGAGGAGCCATTTATAAAAGCACAGATTATTACAAAGCCTGAATACATTGGCAATATAATGACGCTTTGTATCGGCAAACGTGGCCTGCTTACTAACCAGGGTTATTTAACTCCAACAAGAGTCGAACTCTCTTTTGAAATGCCTCTTACCGAAATTGTTTTCGATTTTTATGACAGACTGAAGAGTGTTACCCGTGGATATGCATCCTTCGATTATCATCCCATTGGTTATCGTGTAAGCGATATAGTGAAAATGGATATTTTATTGAATGGTGAAAAAGTGGATGCGCTCAGTTCATTGATACATCGGATCCGCTCGCATGAATTTGGCAGAAAGCTTTGTGAAAAATTAAAAGACCTTGTGCCCCGTCAGCAATTCCAGATAGCCATACAAGCAGCCATAGGAGCCAAGATTGTGGCCCGTGAAAATATCAGCGCTATGCGAAAAGATGTAACCGCAAAATGCTATGGGGGTGATATCAGTCGTAAGAGAAAACTTTTGGAGAAGCAAAAAGAAGGCAAGAAGAGAATGAAGCAAATAGGAAATGTAGAGGTTCCGCAGGAAGCTTTTTTGGCTGTGTTAAAGCTGGATGAATAAAAACTTTTTTAGTAAAGTAAAAATTGACCGGGCCAAATTTTAATTAATTAACCAACCGGATGTCTAATGCAATCTTCATTTTCAAATACTTAAATTAATTTATGAATAAGATATTTATATCAACTTTTCTTTTCCTTAGTTTTTCAGCGCAAAATATTTTTAGCCAGGAAAATTTCACTGTTCACCCGAATACTTCTTCAAAAAACTGGAAGCCCCTGTTTAAAAGTGATCTCTCCAATTCTATTGCTGAGCCTGGTGTGTGGACCGTTGAGATTGGTGTGATCACTGCATCAAAAGATGAAGCGTTATGGAGTGATAAAACTTATGAGGATTTTTCTCTTGATCTTGAGTTTAAAAATGCCGACAGTACCAACAGCGGTGTAATTGTGCATGCGAGTGATGTTAAAAACTGGATACCACATTCCGTAGAAATACAAATCGCTGATGATTACTCAACTGAATGGAGCCGTGCAGATCCTACCTGGCAATGTGCCGCTGTGTTTGGACACCAGGCTGCATCAAAAAGAACTGTGAAGAAAGCCGGCGAATGGAATCACTATACCATTACCTGTAAAGGAAAAATGATTTGGATAGTACTCAATGGTGAATTGGTAAATACATTTGATATGAGTAAGTACACCTCTGCTACTAAAAATCCGGATGGCAGTGAAATCCCTTCATGGCTCAGTAATCCATTGGCCACACTTCCCCTCAAAGGCCACATCGGTTTCCAGGGTAAACACGCAGGGGCTCCCATTTATTTCCGTAACATCATGATTAAAGAATTGTAATATAGAGCCGCGGATATTTTTTATTTAAAATAATAAGAGTAGATCAACTTTTTGACCTGTCGCTTGTGAAGAATGTCCTGAAAAAAAATCTAACTCCATGCATTAAGCAATCTTCTTATAATAACTATTTCCCCGGTATGGTAACTATTGTGATCGGCGACCACCAGCGCTTCTTTCAGCAGGCTTTGCCCGTCTCCATTTTTAAAAGGTTTATATAAATCATCACCTGCATTTTTAATAAGATCTATAAATTCCTCCCTGTCGGATTTAATGGCATCTACACATTTTTTCCACGCCGCTTCTGACGAAGGTTTTGTTTCTGCAGGCCAGTATTCATCCGGCCATTTTGGAGAAACATGCTTTGCACTTTTTGAAAACTCAAGTATGTCCCATTGAGCAATACGAATGTGCTCAGCGAGCTGCCAAATACTATAAGGCAGGTTATGCGGCCTTTCACCCAATAATGAAAAGGGCATTCCATGTAATGCTTTATCAAGAGATGCATGTGCATTTCCCTTTTCTATCACATGAATTAAATTATCAATGAGATCTTCATTATTTGCTGAATTATTTTTTTGTGTTTGCATAATGAATAATTAAAATATTTTCCAAAGCTTGCGTAAAATTGCTTTGATAGAAAAACATTTGCATTAATAAATGTGAGTTTTGCGTCTTCTTATTATACAAACAAGGAGGGTTTTCAAAACCTCCTATATTTGAATGATTATCGGGGATGAGGCTAAAAGTAATAACCATGAAGCAATTCTATAAATATTTTTTGTTGACAGCAATAGCGCTAAGCACAATTATAAGTTATGCTCAGCAAACCTTCACCAATCCCTTGCTTCCCTCTGGCGCTGATCCATGGTGCATTTATAAGGATGGATATTATTATTATACAAATACCACAGGCCGGAATATTACTATTTGGAAAACAAAAAATATCAGCAATCTAAGATCAGCAGAAAAAAAAGTGGTATGGACACCTCCTGCCTCGGGACCTTATTCAAAAGAAATATGGGCGCCTGAAATACATTATTTGCAAGGCAAATGGTATGTATATTTTGCAGCCGACAGCGGTAATAATTTTAATCATCGGTTATATGTTTTAGAAAATAATTCCAGTGATCCATTCAAAGGAGGCTGGTCGATGAAAGGCCAACTTAAAACACCTGATGATAAATGGGCTATTGATGGAAGCGTTTTTGAACATAGGGAAAAAATGTATTTAATATGGAGTGGATGGAAGGGAGATATAAATGGTGAACAGGATATTTTTATCGCAAAGATGAAAAACCCGTGGACGGTGGAAGGCAAGCGTATCTTACTTTCTGAGCCTTCATATCCCTGGGAGAAGATTGGTGATTTGAATAATCCAAATGATGTTTCGCATGTAAATGTGAACGAAGGCCCGGAGGTATTAGCTCATGACAACAAATTGTTTTTAATCTATTCGGCCAGCGGATGCTGGACTGATACCTATGCTTTGGGAATGTTAACCGCAAGTGCCAGCGCCGATATAATGAAAGCCTCTTCATGGACAAAAACAGACCATCCTGTTTTTAAACAGTCCCCTGAAAATAAAGTTTACGGAACGGGACACAATTCTTTTTTTAAGTCACCTGACGGAAAAGAAGATTACATTTTATACCATGCCAACAGTGAGCCTGGCCAAGGTTGCGGAGCACATCGTTCACCACGTGCTCAAAAGTTTACATGGAATGCCGATGGCTCACCCAATTTTGGTGAACCCGCGGCGGCTGGTGTTGAATTGCCGGTTCCATCCGGAACGGTTGTCACTAACGACGAAAAGAGAAATCCCGTTCTTAATATTGATTTCCCTGATCCGATTTAATGTATCATTTTCAATAAGTTGATTTTTAAAATCAATACCTGTTTGGGGTGATAGTAGTAATTTAAAAAGTGTGGATTATTTTGCGCAGAAATATTTGAATTAAAACGACCAATAAAACTAAAAACGAAAATGAAGCATCCGTAAGACGTACAAGTATCAGTTCAACAGGATTTATTAGATCGCAAGTCTTGTGATTTTTAACATAGGACAAAAAACAAGCGAAAATATTCCTGAGTAGGCCTTACGAGCCAGTTACATGGTTTGAAACCCACTCCCGAACCTTCAAAAGATAGAGACTACAGCTACAC
>JBDTMP010000322.1:0-1604 GCA_039934215.1 Ginsengibacter sp. | reverse complement strand
TTAGGGATTGGTAAATCCTTAATTTTACCGCATTAACTTTTAATTGATCATGAATCGCATCGATCGTTTATCAGCAATTCTTATACAGTTGCAATCGAGGCCATTGGTAAAAGCGCAGGATATTGCCGATAAATTTTCTATAAGCCTGCGTACCGTTTATCGTGATGTACACGCATTGGAAGAAGCCGGTGTGCCCGTAATAGGTGAAGCCGGTATTGGTTACCGCCTTATGGAAGGTTATAAATTACCTCCGGTGATGTTTACCCAGGATGAAGTTTCCGCAATGTTAACGGCTGCGAAACTGATGCAATCAATGACGGATGAAAATTCATCTAAACATTATATTTCGGCATTAGATAAAATAAGAGCCGTACTGAGATTTACCGAAAAAAATCATATCGAAGAAATCAATGAACACGTTGCAGTAGTATCGCATCCATCATTTGTTTATGAAAAGCCGCCCGAGCTGCATCTTCCCAAAATATTAAGAGCAATTGCAACTTCATCAATTGTGGAAATGAATTATACTTCTATTGATAAGCAGGAATCACTACAGCGAAAGGCAGAGCCCGTTGGTATTTATTACCAGGGAACCCATTGGTACATGATTGGGTACTGTTTGTTAAGAAAAGACTACCGGAATTTCCGCACTGATAAAATAAATAAGCTGCAGGTAACTGAGGAAAAAATGAAAAATATACATCCGCCACTACAAAGTTTTATAAACAAAATCGCTTCGGAAAGAAAATTGGAAAAAGTAATAATTGATGTAGAAAAAAATGTTGTAAAATACTTTGGTGAACAAAAATATTATAATGGCTTCCTAAAAGAAGAAGATGCCGGTAAATATGTGCGCATGACTTTTTTAACAGGCTCACTAATGGGATTCTCACGGTGGTTTATGCTTTTCGGAGATAAGGCAAAAATCATCGAGCCATTGGAATTAAATGATATGGTTGCTGGCATCGCAGAAAATATTTTGAAAAAAATTGAAATAAACCAAATGCTCCTGACATAGGGTTGTCATAAACGTGTTGTTACTTTGTATAAATAAAAATAAATATTATGACATTCATTGAATTTTTTAAGAAACAATTTATTGAAGAAGGCGCCACTACACGTAAGATGCTTTCAATAGTTCCCGATGATAAATTTGACTACAAGCCGCATGAGAAAAGCATGGTTATGAAAAGCCTTGTATCTCATATCGCCGATCTGCCGGGATGGATACAAATGGTTTTTACTTCGGACGAACTTGATTTTGCCAAGCCTTATGAGCAACCCGCGATAACAAACAATAAAGAGTTGATGGCTTATTTTGATAAACGCTATAAAGAGGGATTGGCAACGTTAGTACCCGAAAATGAAGCGGTATTGGATAAACCGTGGACGCTGAGGCATGGAGAAAAAATTTTAAGTGCTGATCCGAAAATAGATGTTATAAGGATGTCTCTAAGCCAGCAAATTCATCATCGTGCGCAATTGGGCGTTTATTTAAGATTGCTTAATATTCCCATTCCGGGAAGTTACGGGCCGAGTGCGGATGAAAATAATTTTATGTAATTGTAATATTGCTGAAATAGTTTTAAGCATGATAAGTGAAC
>JBDTMP010000321.1:0-2713 GCA_039934215.1 Ginsengibacter sp. | reverse complement strand
GGTTTAAAATTAAATGCCTTTTCAAATTTAGATGAATCAAAAATATAATCCACTTCGTACTGGTAAAGCATCTCTTTAAGCTCTTTCATAATTTTCATAAAAATTCCTAAAAAGCCTACCATGCCTTTTCCAATAACCGTATGTTTTGCGGATGCGTTAAAGATTTCCGCAGCTATGCTTATGATTTCTTTACCTGTTAATGCGGGTTTTGCGGTTGGTAAATTCCAGACCTGGTTCCATGCATCTTCGCTATTTGATAAAAGCCAAAGTGCGCTGGCACAATCGGGAGTAAATGTAAAAGAATGGACTACCTGGTCATTTATAAACCATTGTGCCTTTTTCTTCTTTGCCATTTTATCAAATACCAATGTGTTCAAAATACTGGTTTTACAGTTGGGGCCATAAAAATCCGCAGCCCTCGCAATCATCGCAGTAATGTTTCCCGTCTTTACTTCATCCATTAGCTGTGTCGCAATTTTTGCTCTTAATTCACCCTTTTTACTTACAGGATTATATGGAGTCTCTTCCGTCATCGCTCCGTCCACCCGGCCAAGCATATATACATTGTCAAAAAAAATAAGCTTCAAATTATATTTTGAACAGGCTTCAATTGTATTAGACATTATTAATGGCCAATGCTTATTCCATATATTGATATCATATTTTAAACCGGGGCATAATAAAACTATAGAAGCTCCGCGTAATACCTCATCAGTTTGTTTTTTACTGGTGAGATCCGCGGCTAAAGTAAGCCCTCCATACGCGGATCGGGCCTTTCGGCTTACTAATGTAAAGGGTGTTTTGTTTTGAAAAAGTACTTTCGAAAATTCATTAGCAATTGCTCCACCCGCTCCAAGAATCGTATACATTTTTCAAAATTTTTTTGTAAAATTTAATAGTCAAGTTGCAAGCCAAGTTTGTCTTTCAATTGCTTCACAAGCGGGTATTCTTCTATGATTCGGAGGTATTGTTGTTTGGTGGAAAGATGTTCTTCAGCTATTTTATCGTTGTTTTTATTTTCCTCAACAACCACTCTATAAGTTAAATAACGGTTATTAAAATAAGCCTGCAGATGTTCTATCAATGCCGCTCTTTCTGTTTCAACAAACTTTTGCTGAATATTATTGTCTGTAATTATTTCAATACAATTATTGTCGATAATATTGAGCCTGGAAGATTTAAAATTTGAAACCCCTGAATGATTATTTTTTTTGCGAAGCTCTTCTACATACAATCCCCAGGCGATGTATAATTCTTCTTCATTAATGTCTTTAGGTGCATTGCCATTTAACTTATTTTCCAGCGCCACCTGTTCCCTTATTTTTTCAAGTGCGCTTATTTTTTTAATTTTTTGTAAAGGCTTTGTCGCGACAGCAGTATGATCTATCGCGGGTTTTAAAAGAATGGGTTTGTGATCTTCTTCAATAACAAGCCGGGCATTATTTGTGGCTGTGTTCTTCTCACTTACTTCTTTTTTTGCAAGGCTACCGGTATGTATGCCCTTTGGCGATTGTGTGGACGCCGCATTTCCGCTTTTTGTTTTATGAGCGATGGGCGAAAGTGCTTTAAAAGAAACAGGTTTAGTGCTTTCAAGTTGCTTTTTCGACTGTAAATTATCACCGTTAGAAACAAGCTCAATGGCTTGTTGCAGGTAGCACAATTTTATTAAAGTAAGCTCCACGTGGAGGCGCTTATTTCGTGCCTGCCTGTAATTGATTTCAGCTTCGTTCAACACATTTAATGCGCCCAGTAATAAAGCTCCGTCGGTCTTTAAAGCCACGTCAAGATAGCGCTGCTTGAATCCTTCCGATACTTCGAGGAGTACAGCCACTTTCGCATCTTTACTTACAAGAAGGTTTCTTATAAATTCTGAGAATCCATTTAAGACCAGGTCGCCTTCAAATCCTTTCCGGTTTATTTCATCATACAATAAAAGTGCATCACTGATGCTTTGTTTTTGCATCGCTTCCATCAACCGGAAATAATAATCCTCATCAAGAATATTCAAATGCTCCAGTGTGTTGGCATAAGTAAGTTCGCCGTTAGTAAAGCTTACTATTTTATCCAAAATGCTTAATGCATCTCTAAGGCATCCTTCACTTTTCTGAGCAATAATGTGCAATGCTGTTTTATCTGCCTGGATATTTTCCTTGTCACATATTTCACGCAGATGATCAACAGTGTCCTGGTTGGTAATTCTTTTGAAATCAAAAATCTGGCAACGCGATAATATCGTGGGAAGTATCTTATGCTTTTCTGTTGTTGCTAAAATGAAAATAGCAAACGGTGGCGGCTCTTCCAGCGTTTTAAGAAACGCATTGAAAGCCGAAGCGCTTAGCATGTGGACCTCATCTACAATATACACTTTGTATTTTCCTGCCTGTGGCGCAAACCTTACCTGGTCAACCAGAGCACGAATATCATCTACCGAATTATTACTGGCGGCATCCAATTCATGTATGTTCAAGGAGGATCCATTGTCAAAAGAAACGCACGAATTGCAAACATTACAGGCCTCTCCATCTGGTGTCCTGTTTTCGCAATTGATCGTTTTTGCAAGAATTCTTGCACAGGTTGTTTTACCTACACCTCTTGGGCCACAAAACAAAAAAGCATGTGCAAGCTGGTTGTTTTTTATTGCATTTTTAAGCGTGGTAGTAATGTGCGATTGCCCCACAACCGTACTGAAGTTTTGTGGGCGGTATTTCCTGGC
>JBDTMP010000320.1:0-5933 GCA_039934215.1 Ginsengibacter sp. | reverse complement strand
TCTACCCATGCATCACTTTCTTTCAACAAATTTACCAATTCATCAACCGCAACTTCACTGGCAACATTCCTTTTCACAACTTCTTTACCACGATATAAAGTTATTTTACCGGGGCCGCTTCCTACGTAGCCGAAATCTGCATCTGCCATTTCCCCGGGGCCATTCACAATACAGCCCATGATCGCGATCTTTACTCCCTTTAAATGATTGGTAACCGCTCTTATTTTTGCTGTAGTTTCCTGGAGGTCAAATAATGTTCTTCCGCAACTGGGGCAACTTATATATTCTGTTTTAGAAATTCTTGTACGGGCTGCCTGCAAAATTCCAAAAGCGATACTGTTCATTAATTTTGACTGGGGCGCCACTGAAGCATTTCCATAATGATGACCTAAACAAATTCCATCGCCCAAACCATCAATTAATAATGCACCGGTTTCTACAGCATAGTGAATCAGCGTTTCATCCATTGTTGTATGGCTGCTGTCACAAATTATTATCACAGGATTTTTTATCTCATTCATCATTAGCTCAACAAACATTCTGCGAATGCTTTGCATACTGTTCTTATTGGTTGAGCTAAGGCAAATAACTACGGTTCTATCTTTCTTTAATTTTTCAAACACGCGGGTCATATTCATTTCCTGCGATTCTTCACTATAACAATCAATCATTACAAAATTAATAGACGACGCCTTTTCAATTCCTTCATCAATATATTCATCTGCATCTAACAGCGGGAAATATTTTTGCTTGTCTTTTACCGATGCCCATTTTTTGCGTGGCAATAAAACTTTTAAGGTTCCCGGCAAATCAAAAGACAATGGTTCTCTACAAAAAATATAATCCGCTGCAGCGTCTCCTATTAACCATTTATCTGTTTCAATACTATAAGTATAGCCAATATCCCGGAGGTGCGATGGCCCGATCGTTTCTGTTTTACTAAAATCAGCTATTATAACCGGTACATGTTTGTTACCTATATTGCTGATTTCAAATGTTTCCCGTCTTTTGTATTCGAACGGATTGTAAGGTAATTTATGAATTTCCGGAACACTACTATCAGTTGCCGGTTTCCCGTTTCCCGTTTCCAGTTGTCCACTACCCGCTGCTTTTTGCCCACTGCCTCCTCCCTCCTGCCTTCTGCCTTCTGTCTCCAGTTCTTCGTATCGTTTTACAAGATCTTTGCAAACCGGTATTTCAAATTCGGGGTCTTCGGTTAAAGAAACCCTTATAGTATCCCCGATGCCATCTTCCAGCATTGTGCCAATACCAATTGCGGATTTAATACGGCCATCTTCACCATCCCCTGCTTCGGTTACACCCAAATGCAGCGGATAACAGGCTCCAAACTCATTCATCATATGGTTGACCAGTAAGCGGTATGCCTGCACCATTACCTGCGGGTTACTGCTCTTCATACTTAAGATAATGCTGTGATAATCTTCGCTTCTTGCAATGCGCAAAAATTCCATTGCACTTTCTACCATCCCATTTGCGGTGTCACCATAGCGACTCATAATACGATCACTTAACGAGCCATGGTTTGTTCCTATTCGCATGGCAGTGCCATACTCCTTACAAATCTTTACAAGTGGCGTAAATCGTGTTCTTATTCTCTCTATTTCTTCCAGGTAATCAGCGTTAGAATATTCTATAAGCTCAAACTTTTTCTTGTCAACATAGTTGCCTGGGTTCACTCTTACTTTTTCTACGATGCGGGCAGCAATTTCCGCGGCATTAGGCGTGAAGTGAATATCTGCAACTAACGGTGTGGCATAGCCTCTTTTCCGAAGTTCATTTTTTATATTCAATAAATTTTCAGCTTCTCTTTTTGAAGGGGCTGTAATGCGGATCAATTCAGCACCTGCATGAATACAACGAATGCTTTGCTCAACCGTAGCCATCGTATCCATGGTATCGGTGGTGGTCATTGTTTGTATTCGAATTGGATTAAAATTTCCCAATAATAAATCTCCAACCTTTACCTCCATGGTAGGTAATCTTTTATACCCGGTTAAAGATTCAGCATATAATTCCATCCTTAAAAATTTATAGGCAAAAATACGATTTATAGAAAGGTGCAGGTTTCGGAATATTGTACGTCCTTTTATGTTTTCAGAATAAATTTTTTTATGAATACCATTACCAGTCCTTATCAGGCTTATTAAGCCCGTCGGCTCCTTTAATTTTATGCAATTTATCCTGGAGTGCTTTTTCTTTTTCCAAAAGAGATTTTAGCTTTTCTTCGGCATCCTGTTTCGAAATCTTTGAAGGCTGAGGCTTCGGCTCTGAATCTTTTTTTTGCTGATCCTGCTTATCCTGGTCTTGCTTTTTATCTTTATTATTTTTCTCGTCCTTATTATCTTTTTTATCTTTTTTATTTTCCTGCTGCTTCTTTTGTTCCATTAATGCCCGCTCAAGATTTTGTCGTGCATCTTCATCAGCAGGATTCAAAAGCAATGCGTTCTTATACGCAAGGATACACTCAGGAAGTTTTTTTGCTTTTTGATAAGCAACGCCTTTGTTGTAAAATGCTTTTTGCTTTACCGTATTTTCTTTACTATTATTAATCGTATTATCAAACGCATTTACAGCTTCATCAGTTTTTTCTTTCCTGTAAAACACGTTACCTATATTGTAGCTTGCCGTTGTATTTTTTTCATCAAGCTTTTGCGCTTCTCCATACAAAACTTCAGCCTTATCAAATTCATTGTTCTTATAGGCGTCATTCCCTTTTATGATTATATTTTTTGTATCCTGGGCAAATGAATAATTACACAGCAACAATATTGAAAGGCCGGCGAGCGGAATCTTTTTGCCTATTCTTTTTTTCTCTGAAATAAAAATCTCTATTATTAAAAACAAAAATGCTAACGCCAAAAAGTATTGAAAAAACTGCCGGTATGAATCAAAAGATTTGTCCGTTATGATCGTTTGCCCGATACCCGATAATTTATTTTTAATATTTTTTGCTACTTCATCTGTCGAGCTATAATGCTGGTAAATTCCTTTGCCGGCTTCGGCAATGTTGCTCAGTTCCTGTTCATTTAATTTTGAAATTACCATGTTTCCGCTCTCATCCGTTTTATAGCTATTTGTTTCAGGATCTGTGATGGGTGCACCCTGCGTGGATCCAATACCAATCGTGTTTATCAAAATACCATCCTGCGCAAGTTGCTTTACAACCTTTATCGCATCCTTGTCATGATCTTCTCCATCGCTTAACAGAATAATGGCCTTATAAGTTTTGTCCTTTGGATTGAATCCTGCGCCACTCATTTTTAAAGCCTGGCTTATCACCGTTCCCTGGGTGGGAACATCATCGGTTGAGGCTGAAGCCAGGTACATTTTAGCCGCAGCATGATCTATTGTCAGCGGCATTTGCAGGTAAGCCCTGCCTGCAAAAACTACAAGGCCTATACGGTCGTCGGGTGAATTATTAATAATATTAGTAATTACCTGCTTTGCACGCTCGAGCCTGTTGGGCTTTATATCCTGCGCAAGCATGCTTTTACTCACATCCAGGGCAAACATCAAATCAATGCCTTTCCTGTTTATCTTTTGTGTACCATCGGGCACTACCAAACCTGCTAAGGCAATAACGCAACACACAAAAGCGGTGGAAAATAATATAAATTTCAGGACAAATTTCTTTGAGGAATAATTAAAAGTTAATTGCTTAACAAGCGCGGGGTCACCCATTTTTTTAGCGGCCTTTTTTTTCCACCTTATTACCATCAAATAAAGAAATATTATAAGAGGAATCGCTGCAAACGCAAACAGGTATTCTATGTATTGAAAATGGAGCATGAATAGCTGCTAAATTATTAATGAATAATTAGTGAGAAGTGTTAAATGTTGAGAGTAGTCATAAAGAGCTTTGAACCCAAAGTAGCTGATTGCCGATTGCCGATTGCTAATCACGGACAGCGCACTCACTTCTCCCCTTTAAAAAAGCCCATATCTTTTAAAATTCCTTTGGTGATATTCATTCTTACATTTCGCATGTCAATATTCCTGTCAGGCGATTTTATAAGTGTTACAAAAAAATATACGTGCAGGTTTTCCTCGATCCAGCCTACCACCCAACCTATTGCATTTTGTTTTTCATCAGAACCCCACCCTGTTTTATAGCTTAATTTATAGAGCGTATTATCTTCCTCTAGCATCACATTTCGCACTATTTGCTGCGTTCTTTTTTGAAAGGGAAGTTTGTCAAAATATAATCTTTTTACAAGGCCAAGCTGTTCATCAGGAGAAATCTTTAACGTGTTGTTCAGCCAGAAAGAATCAATGGGGCCACTAATATTTTTGCTGCCATACTCTAATATATCAATCCAATGTTGCATTGTGTCTCTGCCTATTCTTCGCGCTACTTCCTGGTAATATGGAACTGATGAAACTTTAAAAGCCTGCTCCATGTTAAGGTCCTTGTTCCAATCTTCATTCGATCTTTTCACACTGTCCCATTTTATTACCATTTTTTCATCAGTGATTTTCCCTGTTTCCAGCCCAATAAGAGAGTTTACAATTTTGAAAGTTGATGCCGGTAAAACTCTCTGTGTATCCAGCTGCATATTGTACACAGTGATCTCTCCATTTGAATTATTCAAAATGGTAAAGCATCCATCAACATGCGAAGAATCAAAATATTTTTTCAGGCCATTGTCAATTTTAGCGTTATTCACAGAACAGGATGTGAAGACCGAGATATACAATACTAGAATGCAGGAGAAAAATTTTTTCATAAAAAAATGTAATTGTAATTATTTGGATAGGCGATATGCGGCTGTAGCACATAGCGAATCATAAAATTCCTGCCCGTACTTTCTTATTAGCGCATCCTTTAAAAATATGTGAACAGGAACTTTAAGTTTTTTTCCCAGCTTGCAGGCTGCTTTACAAAGATCTTCGCGGGGCTCATAATTCACAAGATCTGTTTTGCCTGATTTGCTTTTTTTTATTTTGACAGGAAATAAATGACAGCTTATTGGCTTGCGCCAGGAAATTTTTCCATCGTTGTACGCCTGCTCAATTCCACACTTTACAATGCCGCTTTTATCTTTGATTCCATAAGCACACATGCCCGAAGAGACCGTAGGAGTAACCCATCCGAATTCCTGGTCGTAACCGAACAATCCCTGGCGTTCCAATTCCTTTTTTGATTCATCTGAGAGATAAGGCAGAACAAAATTATATGCCTTCTTTATTTCCTCCAATTCATTATTTTCCAATGGTGCACCAGCATCACCGTCAACACAACAGCCGCCCTTACATTTTACAAGATCGCACACAAACTGTTCTTCAATTACCTCATCACTTATAAGTATGTCGTCAATCACAATCATTGTGCAAAGATAAGAGAGGTTAATTCGTTAAATTGGATGACTCGTTAATTGGGTATAATTCGTTCATTGGTTATTAAATAATTAATAGGCAAATAAACCAACAGCCTACAAATAAATAAATTAATAAACAAATGATAGTTATTTCCATTGAAGCGTATTAATAAAATGCTTCATGTCTTCCTGGAGAAATGCATTTACCGGGCGCAAGGAATCTTCATTTGGCGTAGCGTCAAAATACAATGCGCCCCTTAAAAAATTGTGTGTTGTATCCGAAAGAAAAAATTGCTTCGCAGTAGCCACGCTACCTGCAAGCCTGAAAAATATTCCCGAAATATTATTGGGCGTGCGCATTAAGCTGTCTTCAATCGAATACGCTTTGATATCATTTTTATAAGTAAGATTGTATGAATCATTCACCATGTTTTCAAATGTATTCTTACCTAAAGAATCTTTGTATCCAGCTGGAGTTTTTACCTTATATACCGATGTGCCGCCAATGGTTTTATAGCTGATAAAAATTTTACCGTTAAACAATGGGAAATTAATATTTATCCAATAAGGATTTTGACTGGCACTTTCAAAATA
>JBDTMP010000319.1:0-8360 GCA_039934215.1 Ginsengibacter sp. | reverse complement strand
CTCCATTGATCATAGCGGTATTCTGAATAAAAATATTCATCAGGCTCTAATTTTATACCCTGTTTGATCGCAAAATCATTTGCGCCTTTTCCGCTCAAAAAAACATGGCCGCTGTGTAGCATCACTTCTTCGGCAAGTTCTACGGGGTTTCGAATATTTCTTACTCCTGCGATAGCGCCGGCATCGAGCGTGTTTCCATCCATAATTGCTGCATCCATTTCATTCAATCCCTTCTTGGTAAAAACAGAGCCTTTTCCTGCATTAAAAAGCGGGCAATCCTCCATAACTACTACTGCCGCCTTTACAGAATTTATAGCAGTGCCCCCATTTTCCAGAACGGCGTAACCTGCATCCATAGCTTCTTTTAAAGCCTGCCTGTAAGCCTCTTCGAGCTCTGGCGTCATGTCTTCCTTCAGGATGGTTCCTGCTCCTCCATGAATTGCTATAGAGATTTTTTTCATTAGTAAATTGATAAATAGTTTTATTGCAAAGCCTCATCCCAAAATCTTCTGCCAAGGACGAAGAACACACAATTTTATAAAAATTTAGGCTCGTAATTCCAAAATCTAAACCGCTCTCCAATTAAGAAAAATGAAGCCGTTTAATGAGTTCTTTACACTCAACTAATAATTTGTTTTTATTAATTGCTGCGGTTCCTACTTCTTCACAAACAATGCCTCCGGCTATATTAGCTACTTCTGCAGAAAGGTAAATATTTTTTGTAGATGCATAAATTAGCGAGGCGACTGCTATGACCGTATCACCTGCGCCGCTTACATCGGCGATATTTCGTCTGTGAGATGGAATAATATTTTTTTCATCGGCTTCCTGGTAAAAAATTCCTTTCTCAGACAGCGTGATCAATGAAATTTTATGATCTATTTTTTTCTTTAATTGTTCGTGAATATCAGAAAGCAATTCGCCCGAAACTTCTTCGGGCAAAAGATTAAGGCTTGTGAATACCTCGTGCAAATTGGGCTTAAAAAGAGTTACATTTTTATAAGAAAAAAAATTTTTTCTTTTTGGATCAACAGTAGTAGGTATGTTGTTCTTTATACAAATGTCTATTGTTTGCTTTATCACATTGGACGTGAGAATACCTTTATTATAATCTTCAAATATTACAATATCGGGTTTTTCATTAAGTATATATTTTTTTATCTGGCTGATTAGATTTATCTCATCAGCTTCATCTATGTCTTCAGTGTGCTCTGCATCAAGACGCATCATCTGTTGGTTGCGGCTAATTATCCGAATCTTATTTGTAGTTATTCTTTTTTTACTTTCCAGGATAAAGCGGGTGTCAATGTTATTCTCTTTCAGTAATATTTTTAACTGCACGCCGTCTTCATCGTCCCCTAAAATACTAAGCACTGTCACCGAAGCTCCCATTGATTGTACATTAAGCGCAACATTTCCCGCACCTCCAATTCTTTTTTCTCTTTTACTTACAGCCACAACAGGCACCGGCGCTTCGGGAGAAATTCTTTCAACATTTCCCCACCAGTATGTATCGAGCATTACATCGCCTATTACAGCAACTTTTAATTTGGAAACATCGGCAAAAAGCTGATCAAAATCAGGAGGCATCTAAAAGGAATTTGATTTCTTTTTAGGCGAAACTAAATAATAAATAGGAATACCAAGAACAGCAATTATCAGGCCGGGCCATGTGAACTGGGGTTTGTAAATAATAAGCAATATGCAAAAAGAAATACCCATTAAAATATAGATGGCAGGTAATATAGGATATCCAAATGCCTTATAAGGTCTTTCAGCATCAGGCCTTTTTTTTCTTAAAATAAAAATACCATAGATGGTAAGCACATAAAATATGACCACTACAAATGAAATCATATCCAGCAGGTCGCCATACTTACCGCTGAGACATAAAAGAGAGGCCACTATGCACTGTGCCCAAAGCGCCCATTCAGGCACGGCATTTTTATTCAATGAAGCTGCTTTTTTAAAAAATAAATTATCTTTTGCCATACTGTAATATACCCTCGCACCTGCCAATATCAAACCGTTATTGCAGCCGAAGGTTGAGATCATTATCATCACTGCAATTATATAAGTTCCCATGTATCCAAACATTGAATTGGCTGCAGAAACAGCAACGCGATCCTGGGGGGCGAAAGCGATGTCATTTAATGGAAGCACCGCGACATACATGAGGTTGGCACACACATAAATGATGGTAACTATAAATGTTCCGAGGAAAAGGCTGAGGCCAATATTTCGTTTTGGATTTTCAATTTCACCTGCAATGAATGTAACATTGTTCCATGCGTCGCTGCTAAATATGGAGCCTACCATACTTGCGGCTATTGCTCCCAGGATGCCGGCTCCGATCACAGCTTCAACGCTCCCATCTGTACCCAGACTTTTCATATCAAACGCGCCAGTCCAGTTTGCCTGCCATACTTCAGGTTTAAAAAAAACAACACCAGCTATTATTAGACCAAATAAAGAAAGAATTTTTGTTGTAGTAAAAATATTTTGTATCCACTTACCTCCTTTTACCCCTTTAGTATTGGTCCAGGTGAGAAACATAATAAGCAGAATCGCGATAACCTGTGCAGGATAAAGTTTAAAAAAACCTAATTGAAAGATTATATTCTCATCCTTAACATCAAGGGCGGGGAAAAAATAACCTGCAAATTTTGCGAAAGCAACACCTACGGCCGCTATGGTTCCTGTTTGAATAACGGAAAAAAAACTCCAGCCATAAACGAATCCTACTAAAGGATTGTAAGCCTCTTTAAGATAAACATACTGCCCGCCGGCTTTAGGAAACATAGCGCTCAGCTCACCATAACTTAGTGCGGCAGTGAGCGTCATAAATCCGGTAAGAAGCCATATTACAATAAGCCAACCGGCGCTTCCCACATTTCTTGTAATATCTGCACTTACAATAAAAATTCCGGAACCAATCATAGAGCCGGCTACAATCATAGTAGCATCAAAAAGGCGAAGACTCGGCCTAAAAGAAGTTGCGTGTTCACTCATAAAAAATCCCGTTTTGATAAACGGGATTGAAGATAAATATTTATTTGAGATTGCTCAGGCAAATCATTTTTTATTTTCATTATACAATTCATTAAGACCGGCAATAACATCGGGTGTAATATTGAGGGTTGAATCTTTATAAAACATGAAGCCGGGTTCATAAGAAAAGATATATGAATATTTTCCATCCTTATTGTACTCCTTCAAATAATTCTGAATGCGGGATAAAATATCCTCTTTCATTTTTGAATTTGTATTATACAGATCATTATCAATGCCCTGTTTTTTTGCCTGGAGATCCTGCTGCATTTTATTCATTTCCTGCATCGCGCTCTCCTGTTCCGGCTGGCTCATAGTGGGCCCTTTCTGTTGCAACTGCATAGCGCGGCTTTGATATTTTTTTTGCAAAGAAGTAATTTCATTATTCGCGGCTTCCTGCTTTTTCTCAAATTCAGCTTTTATCTTTTTATAGTAAGTATAATTATTCTGCAAAGAATCCAAATCTATATAAGCAACCTTTGCGCTTTGATTTGCATGATTTACGGCTGAAGAGTGTATAATTGGTGAAGTCGATTTTTTGGTATTACTAAAATATAAGTAGTACAAGAACCCTACGAGAAGAATTAAAATAATATTAATTGCGAGTAAAATATTTTTCATTCAAAAAAATTAAGGGTGGCAAGATAAAAAAAAGAAAGTGTTACCTGGTTAAAGCATGGTGTTTTAGGAAACAGTTAACATGAGTTTGAAATGAGTTAGCCGACAGATAAAGGCTGTTCATTTTAGGTCTGGTCTTTGCTTTGCCAAAGTTTTTCTAAATTACTCTTCAAATAAACAAAATGATTACAATTGCATTTTGAAATTAATAATATTCGTTTCTTATGGCTAAAAGTACGAGTTCGGTTAACCCGGGCCAGGTTCACGAGATACTTGATCAGTTGAGTGAAGATGGTTTGCTACAACATTCAAGACCTTCATGGTCATTATTTTTATCTGCACTTGCCGCAGGTCTTGAAATTGGCTTTAGCATTTTATTAATGGGCGTCTTATTTTCTCTTTTTGAAAACAGGATAAGTGAGCCGGCAATGCATCTCTTACTTGCATTAAGTTATCCTTTAGGATTTCTATTTGTAATTATAGGAAGAGAAGAATTATTTACAGAACAGACAACGATTGCGGTGATACCTGTTTTGGCTAGAAAAAAAGGATTTAGAAGTCTTTTTCGCCTTTGGGGAATTGTTCTGGGGGGAAATCTTATCGGATGCTTTATTTTTAGCCTTATACTGGCAACTTTACCGGTGGAAATGGAAATAATTAAACCCGAAGCATATAAACATATTGCTGAAAAAATCCCTCATTATAATTCCGCTTCTTTATTCGGAAGCGCGGTTTTTGCAGGGTGGCTTATGGGTCTGTTGGCCTGGCTTATTTCTTCTACCAACGAAACCATAAGCAAAATTCTTCTTATTATTCTCGTAACATTTGTAATTGGAGTTACCGGGCTTCATCATTGTATTGTCGGTTCGGTAGAAATGTTTGCCGCTATGCTTTCAGGAAATGGTATTTCATTTTCAAATTACATTTATTTTATAAGTCTGGCCGTTCCTGGAAATATCATAGGCGGGGCGGTATTCGTTGCAGCATTGAAAGTAAGTCACAACAAAAAAGAGGATATGAAGGAAAAAAAATAAGAATTTGAACAGATCAGTCCGCGCATCTGAGTCCAGGTTTTTTTTAAGCAAGTTTATTTTAATATTTAATAGTGTAGGCGTTAACTGATATAGAAAAATTTAAAATCGCGAAATTTGGATTTTACTTCTTTAAATATTATGTTTGCATTCACACAACGAAATTTAGAATAAATAATTTTTTTTCTAAGATTAATTCCAAATTCTGTAAAATTCCAAATAACCTTCATTCTTTAGTATTCCAATTACTATAGAATTACCCATCACCCCCCAAGTCAATCCGATCCTTGTAAACCGTTTACAATGGATTGTAGAAAATTCTTGTTTGCTGATTATAATTTATAATGGCTTCTGTTTTATTCGCTTAAAAGAATTATAAGAAGGCAGAATTCACTACTTGTTGTTATCAATTAACCCAAAAAACGCCTATTACCTTAAACGGTAATAATTAAAAAAGTATTTAATCCTTTGAATAACTGCAAATTTCAACTTAAAAAAAAGAATATGCAGAAGAATTGGTACGTTGTTTATACAAGGCCTCATTGCGAAAAAAAGATCGCTGCTTTATTTAATAAATGGAAAATTGAGAATTTTTACCCACTGAATTGTGTAAAATCAGGTGCCTCCTGGCGAAGTAAAATGGTTTGTGAGCCATTGTTTAAATCATATGTATTTGTTTATATTTCTGAAGACCAGATAAATAGAGTGAACCGGGTTGAGGGAGTGGTTAATTTTTTATACTGGCTTGGGCAACCTGCTATTATCAAAAACGAAGAAATAGAAATTCTCAAAGAATTTACAAATGATTACCAAAAGATAAAAATTCAGGCTACAAAAGTGAGTTTAGTCGATGATGCACAAATAATTGACGAACCTTCCTATAAAATGGAAGGAAAACTTATTTCCATTAAAAGTAAAACAGTAAAAGTCAAGCTTCCTTCATTGGGATATATATTAATAGCCGAAATAGAAAAAGAAAGCATTTTGGAAAGGCAAAATTCATTGTTCGACAATATTTCAACACAAATCCAACAGCAACACTTTAATACAGCATAATCCTTATGCTAATCGTGCCAAATTAATTTAATAATTTGAGCGTTGTCGGTGGTCAAACCCAATAATGAAGATTGATAATTACGTGTAGATATTTTTATGATACAACAAGTATATTTGCAATATGATTCGCAATATATTATTGTTAGCTTATTATCCTGTAGTAATATTGATGTCGGATATAACCAGCATTCCTTCTCATTAAGAACCTCCCTTATTCAGGTATATATTTATTGAAAACTAATCAGGTAGTATTACTATCTCAGGAAAATTTACCTGTATAAAACTGTGATTTCAATAATGTTTGATCTTTTTTTGTTTTATTTACCGAAGAATATAACCACAATGCAATCTTAGGTACCATTGCATAAAATGTTGCAGATATGAATAAACAGTTTGAGCGATATCTAAAAATGACTCTCATAGCTTTGGACCTCTTTGTATTAAATACTACATACATCGTTGTTCAATTTTTTTTAATAAAAAAGATTGCCTCCAAAGATCTCAGTGAATATTTTCAATATCTCATTATTTCCAACGGGTTATGGCTATTATTATCATTTATATGCAGAGCATATGCGGGTAAAATCATTCTTAATTTTGATTATTTCACAAAACGTACAGTCCAGGTTTACCTCTTGTGGGTTATCACCATGTTGGTATATCTTTTTTTCACACGCGAATTCGTTCTATCACGGGTATATATATTCATTACGCTTACAGGGTTTAGCTTGGGATTGTTTTTAAATCGCTTTCTATACCTCGGGATAAAAAGGTATTTCAAGTCGCGGCACCATCTTCTTAAAAAAGTAATTATATTAGGATATAATGAAACTGCAAAAAAATTAGCCAGGTATTTTGAAGAAGATGGAATTAGCACTCAATTATTAGGATTTGTGGAAGATAAAAACAATTTATACGAATTATCTCATTATCCTATTTTGTGCGACATCAGTAATGCCCTTCAGATGTCAAAAGAGAATAACGTGGAGGAAATATTTTCAACTATCACCCCGGAACAAAATAAAGAAATATACACCTTGATGTACGAGGCCGAAAAAGAATTTATCCGGTTTAAGATCGTACCTAATCTTTCGACTTTTATAAACCAATCTGTTCATGTAGATTATTTTAGAGATTTACCAATACTATCACTCAGAAGTGAACCCCTTGATGATGTAGGGAACAGGCTAAAAAAGCGAATACTAGATGTAGTGGTGAGCTTTTTTGTTATAGTTTTTATCCTCTCATGGATGATACCATTATTAGGCTTATTAATATTTATTGAATCAAGAGGGCCTGTATTTTTTACGCAAAAGCGCACTGGAAAAAACAACCAGCCATTTAACTGTATTAAGTTCAGAAGCATGCAATCGAACAGCGATTCTGAATTAAAACAAGCAACAAAAGGTGACGCCAGGATAACAAAAATTGGTAAGTTTATTCGTAAAACCAGCCTTGATGAATTTCCTCAGTTTTTAAATGTATTCAAAGGCGAGATGAGTGTTGTTGGTCCACGTCCCCACATGATAAAACATACGGATGACTATTCAAAGGCAGTCGATAAATATATGATAAGACAATTTTTGAAACCGGGCATTACAGGCTGGGCGCAAATTCATGGTTTGAGAGGAGAAATAACGTCGCCTGAGCAAATTAAAAGCAGGGTAAATAAGGATTTATGGTATTTAGAAAACTGGACCTTATGGTTAGATATACAAATTATGTTTCTTACGGTGTATCAATTATTCAAAGGAGATGACAATGCGTTTTAGGTGTAATGAATAAAACAGTTTAAAAAATTGGTAAGCAATTACAGTTATTATAAAAAAGAGGATGTCTGCAAGTTTGAGACATCCTCTTTTTTATGTACGCAAGTTTATTTTATTGCTTGATAAATTTTTCTACACTACCCTTTTCGGTCTTTATAAAATACATTCCTTTTTGCAAAGAGCTTACATCAATATCCTGCTGCATTTGTATTAGTATCTCTTTTTTTACTACCCTGCCCTGGTTATCAATTACAAAAATGTGGGTGTTCAACAAATAATTATCACCGAGACTGACTGTTATTTTATTTCCCGTAACAGTAGGGAAAATAATTAATGGTTTTAGATTGCCATCAAACTTCGCGTTTCTTACATAACTATATTTCACGGAACCATCAAAATCAGTTTGCTTTAACCGGTAAAAATTATTTCCCCTCACCGGAGACAAATCATTGTATGAATAAGAAATTTCTTTTGATGAATTGCCTGCGCCTTTGACAGAAGCAATTTTTTGCCAACCGGTGCTGCCATTTACAGAATGTTCAATTTCGAAACCAGCATTATTATGCTCAGATGACGTTTTCCATACAAGGCTTACTTTATTGCCAGATTTTTCTGCTGCAAAATAACTAAGTTCTATCGGAAGCGCTGCGCAAGGTCCCGTTAAAGGAGCTCCAGGTGCAACCCAATTTGAGGTAGCGCCGGTTAACGCAAAATTGAATAATACTCCATCCAGGCTGTTGCCCGAATTATCTGTAGCAGCCGTTTCAGCTGGGTTGCTGCCACCTGCTGTTCCCTGGTTTAAACTATAGTATGCGGTTAAATTTGGTTCATTACC
>JBDTMP010000318.1:0-4593 GCA_039934215.1 Ginsengibacter sp. | reverse complement strand
TCATTAAAATAAATTCCTCCCGGGCCTTCAGAGCCGGCCAGCATACCAATGCCGATAAAAAGTACTAATGTGGGAATACCAAAGCGTGCCGATGTTTTGCTTGTGAAAACACTCGCCAACAAAAGAATAGAGCCAATAAGTAAAATATTTTCGGGGGTAAGTGCCATTACTTAAATGAATGACAAATAAAGATAAAATAAAAAACCTGTGACTGCGCACAGGCTTTAAATCAATAAAAAATGATAAAAATTATTTCGCTTTCGAAAGAGTTTTCTTCGCCGCCGCTTTCTTCACATTTTCCGTTGCGAGGTCAGCAGAACCGAGTGGCCTGTTTCTCGCAAAGTCAACCAATATCGGGGCAGCAACAAAAATGGAAGAATACGTACCGGTTACAACACCTATCAACATCGCGAAAGAAAAACCTCTCGTGACCTCACCACCGAAAATAAATAATACAAGCAACGTGATAAACACAGTTACTGAAGTCATAATAGTTCTGCTTAAGGTATCATTCACAGCCCTGTTTATAATGGTCGCTTTGTCAGCACCTTTCATATCGTGGCTGTATTCCCGTATCCTGTCAAATACAATAACGGTATCATTCATAGAGAAACCGATAACCGTAAGAATCGCCGCGATAAAATGCTGGTCAATTTCCAAAGGGAAAGGTACATGACCTCTAAAGAAGGAGAATACCGCAAGCGCTATAAACACATCATGCAACAGGGACACAATAGTTCCCATGGAATATCGCCAGTCCCTGAAACGAATAAATATGTAAAGTATAATGGCGATCAAAGCAAAAATGGTCGCTTTGATGGCGCCGTTCCTTAAATCCTTTGAAATGATAGGCTGGACCACCTGGGAATCCTGGATATTATTTTTTGCAAACTGCGGGTAAGTAAGATTTGCGGGTAATTTGGATTTCAATCCCTGGTACAAATGCGTTAATACAGTACTGTCTGCATTTTCCTGCCCTATTAAATAGGAAGTGGTAATATTGAGATGCCTGCTATCGCCTACGGTTTTTATAACCGGATATTCGCCTCCAAGCGCATCTCTCAGGTCGTTTCGCACTTCTTCATTATTCACCTGGCGGTCAAATTCTACCGTATAACTTCTTCCACCTTCAAATTCCACTCCCTGGTCAAATCCATGAAAAAATGAGGAAACACCCAGTATTAACACAACAACAGAAATACCGTATGCTATTTTCCTGTACTCAATAAATTTAAAATTGGCATGCTTAAAAATTTTCTTTGAAATACCGGTAAAGTATTTAAAATGCCTTTGCTTGTTTGTCCATACGTCAGTGATAAGCCTGCTTAATAAAATTCCACAAAATAAGGAAAGGGATATACCAAGCATTTGCGTAGTAGCAAATCCCAGTACCGGGCCAACGCCGAAATAAAACAATATGGCAGCGGTTAAGAATGTAGTAACGTGTGCGTCTATAACCGGCGCAAGAGACCTGCGATATCCATCGTGTACAGCCTGCTGATAATTTTTGCCCCGCGAAAGCTCTTCTTTTATTCTCTCAAAAATAATTACGTTGGTATCTACGGCCATACCGATAGTAAGCACAAGGCCTGCAATACCGGCGGCTGTAAGTGTGGCTCCTAAAGCACTCAAAATTCCTATTGTAAAAAGAAGGTTAAGTATCAAAGCGATATTGGCAACCCATCCGCCCGTATTATAATACAACAACATCAGGATGAAGATGATTATAAATGAAATAGCAAACGCCTTTGCGCCGCCATTTACAGCATCCTGCCCGAGTGTAGGGCCAACAATATGCTCAGCTACAATTTTTGCCGGGGCATCTATTTTACCAATCTTCAGAATACTGGCAAGGTCCTGGGCTTCTTCAACAGAAAAGTTTCCGCTTATTTCAGAATTTCCTCCTTCAATAGGGCCATTTACATTTGGAGCGCTGTAAACAATATCGTCAAGAACAATCGCGATTGGCTTATTTACATTATCAGTAGTAAGCTTTGCCCATGTGCGGCTTCCCGAAGGTGTCATCTGCATTTTTATAGCAGGACGGCCACGTTCATCATAGTCCGCTCTTGAATCCTCAACTCCTTCTCCTTCCAGTTTTGCTTTATCAGTGCCTGGAACGGTTTTTATTGCGTAAAGTTCAAAATACTTACGGCTGGCTTTTTCGTCTTTTTGCTCAAGACCATATAAAAATTTCATGTCCGATGGAAAATTGTTCTTTACAATATCCATATTGAGATATTCATTAGCCTTAGCTGTATCCTTCAGGTCGATATTGGCAATGGCGGCAAAATATTGTGGCTTGCCTGATTTATCCTGTTGCGGACCGATAAAATGAATCACACTCGCCAGCGGGTGTTGATTGGCAAGAAGCTTTGAAGAATCTACTGTCGCTTTAGTTGTATCATTTGTATTTGTAGTATCCGGGGCGGTACCGCTTAAATATTGTCCAAGCGCTTTATCAGCATCATCAATATTTTTTCCTATTTCTCCAATATTATAAACTTCCCAAAATTGCAGATGTGCGGATGCCTGTAATAAATTTCTTACTCGCGTTGCATCTTGCACTCCGGCAAGCTCTACAGTAATAATTCCTTTATTTGCATTAAGGTTTATACTGGGCTGCGCAACACCAAACTGGTCAATACGATTAAGAAGAACTTTATAAGTTTGGTTGATAGCGTCCTTTGCAACGATGTTTAACTGGTTAAGAACCTGGCTATCACTATCAGTTATTTTTATTGCTTTACCCGCCCCTGCAAATAATGAGGCGAGATTTACTGAAGGGTTTTGCTGCTTAAAAACCTGGCCGAATAATGTAATGTAATCAAGATCGCTGGCTGCCTTCAGCTGGTTTGTTTTGTTTATAGCATTTATAAGTTGAGGGTCTTTGGGATTGTTGCTTAAAGATTTTAAAACTCCTTCAAGGCTTACATTGAGTGTCACGTTCATACCGCCCTGAAGATCGAGGCCCAGGTTCAATTCATTTTCTTTACTCTTTTGATAGGTAGTGCCGAGAACAGGGTAAATTTTCACATCTCTTGTACTGTCGAGCAACCGGACAAATTGGGCTTTAACAAGATTGTCTTTTTCATCACCGGAAACGCCGGGATTTCTCATTTTCACAATTTTTTCAGCCTTCGCTTTCATTTTATTTTCATGACTGTTTACCACCCACGTAAATGAGAGCTGGTAAACGGAGATTAGAATAAGCGTAATGGCAAAAAACCACACCAACCCTTTCAATTTCATATCTTAATTTTTAGAAGTTTGCAAAGATAAGGTTTTGGAGTTGAAAACACCCATCATTTAAAGTCAATAATAGGCTTTGGGCGATATAAGAATTGGAATTTTTCATCTTTTACTATTGTATTTTTCTAAATTTGATTTTAACATGCACTAAATGAAATTAAAAGATTTGTTTCTCTTATGTGTAGTCATTAATTTGATAACGGCCTGCAACACATTCAAAAAAAGCCAGGTAATTTTATCCGAAACCATGAAAGACAGTGTGATTAAAAAAACTGATACAATTAAAATCGAAGGAAAAAAAGAAAGCGCCGTCAACGCTAAAACATCTGTTTTTTTAGAAAATCTTCTACAGCAATACCCCCGGTATTTTGGTAATATTTTGCAGAAAAGGAAAGCGCTGAATGTGCAAATAATCTACACAGAAATAAACCGCGATGAAAATAATAATCCCGCATTTACAGATTACTTTTTTAATGTAGATAGCTCCCAATATTTCTATCCCGCTTCTACGGTAAAGCTTCCCACTGCATTACTCGCTTTGCAAAAGCTGCGTGAGCTGCAACACACTGGCATTACCCGGACCACCACGATGATAACCGAAGATGCATACAGCGGGCAAACACCAACTTTTAATGATCCGCAAACACCTGATGGCAGTCCAAATATTGAGAGCTATATCAAAAAGATTTTTTTAGTAAGCGACAATGATGCATTCAACAGCTTGTATGAATTTTTAGGCCAGGAATATTTAAATGAACAGCTTCATAAAAAAAGTTACAGTGATGCGCAAATAATTCACCGGCTTGAAATTTCTTTATCAGAAGATGAGAACAGGCATACAAATCCGGTAAAATTTTTAGACAGTGATAATAATGTACTATACAGCCAGCCATTAATGTTTAATAAAACCAAATATGGTGAAAGACATGATACACTTGGAAAGGCGTATTACAAAGGCGATCAGCTAATAAATACGCCCATGGATTTTTCAAAGAAAAACAGGATTGCCCTTGAAGACCTGCATTATATTTTACGAAGTGTAATTTTTCCTGAAAGCGTACCTGAAAATAAAAGATTTAATCTTTCAGATTCAGATTATGCGTTTGTTCTCCATTACATGTCGCAGTTTCCGGCCGAAACAATTTATCCTTCGTATGATTCACTGAATTATCCGGATGCCTATGGCAAATTTCTTTTATACGGATCTCAAAAAGAGCCTCTACCAAAACATATCAGGATTTTCAATAAAGAAGGAGATGCGTATGGAGAACTTATAGATATCGCATACATCATTGATTTTGATAGGAACATTGAATTCTTTTTATCTGCTGCTATAAATTG
>JBDTMP010000317.1:0-3095 GCA_039934215.1 Ginsengibacter sp. | reverse complement strand
ACAATAAAGCATCATGACTATCACCATTTGCATTTGCGGAGCAGGAACAATGGGAAGTGGCATCGCACAGGTGACGGCGCAGCATGGATTTAAAACTATTCTTTTTGATGTAAATAAAGAAGTACTTGAAAATGCAAAAAGTATCATTCAAAAAAATCTTACCTATTTAGTTAATAAAGCAAAAATCTCTTCTACAGAAAAAACAGAAATATTTCAACGCATACAATTTACAAGTGATATAAAAGATTGTTTCGCACAAATAATCATCGAGGCAATTGTAGAAAAAGCAGAAGCAAAAATTTCTTTGTTTAATGAACTGGCACAATATAATAATGAAGAAACCATCTTCGCGACTAATACGTCTTCACTTTCAGTTTCAGAAATACAAAAAGAAATCATTTTTCCACAAAGAGTAGTTGGCATGCATTTTTTTAATCCTGCTTATATAATGAAACTGGTGGAAGTAGTAAAAGGAAATCAAACCAACGATGAAATCGCCCAAACCATTTATGACATTTGCAAAGAAATGGATAAGCTTCCTGTGATGTGCCTGGATTCGCCGGGTTTTATTGTGAATCGTATCGCACGTCACTATTATCTTGAATCTTTAAAAATTGTTGAGGAAAGAATTGCTTCATATGAAGATGTTGACAAAATTTTAGAAGCATCTGGTTTTAAAATGGGGCCGTTTAAATTAATGGATCTTATAGGTATAGATGTCAACCTCACGGTTTCGCAAAGCATTTATGAAGCCTTCCGTAAGGCTGAGCGTTTTATACCATCTTCACTGCAGGAGGAGAAAGTTAAGAACGGTGAACTAGGTCAAAAAACAGGAAAGGGGTTTTATAATTATGAAAATAAAATCGCATAGTAAATCCCATTAAATTGTTGCTATGAACTCTTCTTCTATATAAATCATTTTCCATTTTGACAGATAATCCTGATAACGTAAATAAAAAAATCCTGGTAACAGGCGCTGCCGGTCTTGTAGGTGGCGAGCTGCTAAAACAATTACTGCAAGATGATTATAATGTTACAGCACTTTATCATTCTGCTCCTCTTAATTTCACCCATCCCAATTTATTAACAGAGCAATGCGACATTCTTGACACAGTAAGGCTTAATGAAATTATGCAGGGCATTACAAATGTTTACCATTGCGCCGCATTAGTTTCATTTGAAAAAAAAGAAAAATACCATTTGCTAAAAATCAATATTGAAGGAACCGCCAACGTGGTAAATGCATCTCTTGAAGCAGGAGTAGAAAAACTGATTCATGTGAGTTCCGTATCTGCATTGGGTCGCATACGAAATGGCGAGGTAATAACTGAAAAGATGAACTGGACGCCAGAAACGGGCAACAGCGTTTATGGAAAATCAAAATACCTTGGAGAGATGGAAGTGTGGCGTGGCATAGGCGAAGGATTAAAGGGGGCAATCGTATGCCCTTCTCTTATTCTTGGAGGAAATAATTGGAACGGGGGATCGTCCGCCATTTTTAAATCTGTATGGAATGAATTTAAATGGTACACTGAAGGTGGAGGAGGTTTTGTAGATGTAAGAGATGTTGTAAGAGCAATGATTTTGTTAATGAACAGCGAAATAAATAATGAACGTTTTATTTTAAGCGGCGAAAATTTATCTTACAGGGAAGTGTTCACCTCAATCGCGAAATGTTTTAATAAAAAGCCACCTTATAAAAAAGTTACACCTTTTATGACAGAAATAGTTTGGAGACTCGAAGCATTAAAAGCAGCTCTTACAGGAAAAAAATCTTTACTTACTAAAGAGACCGCCCACACCGCGTTAACCACTGTCTATTTTGACAATAGCAAAATTTTAAATGCCTTACCCGGTTTTTATTTTACACCTGTTTCCGAAACCATTAAACATACGTGCGAAACTTTAAAAGAAAAATATCAACTCAAGTAATTATTTCTTCTGAAACATTATCTATGAAAAAAAACCAAATTAATTACCCGGTTATATCCAAAAAAAAAATTAGTGTTTTAATAACTGTTTTTATTCTTTGCTTTCTCACGTTCGGAACAGCAATGTCTCAGCAATCCTATTATACGGTAAGGGGAAAAGTGATTGATAAAAATAATAAAAGTCCGCTGCAGGCAGCATCAGTATTTGCACAAAACACAACCTTTGGAGTCGCTACGGATGCTGAAGGAAATTTTACGATTAAACTCCCGACAGGTGGCTATTCGCTTGTGGTAACTTACACAGGTTATGAAACTGAATCGGTTCGCATAAGTAATAATAGTATTCAAAATGATAGCCTGGTTATAGAAATGGGAGCGAGAGAAAAATCGCTGGAAGAGGTAACCGTTGCCATAAGCAACGAGGTAAAAGATGGCTGGGAAAAATACGGCGTTTTCTTTACGCATAATTTTATTGGGCAATCAAAATTTGCAAAACAAACCCTCATAAAAAATCCTGAAGTGCTGCATTTTTATTTCAGCAAAAAAAGAAATCGATTAAAAGTTTTGGCTACCGAGCCACTTACGGTTGAGAATTTTGCTTTAGGATATACATTAAAATTTGCCATTGATTCATTCACTTATGAATACGATACGCATACCAATTTATTTATTGGCTACCCACTTTTTGAAGAGATAAAAGGAACTCCCGAACAGCAGGAAATATGGGCACAGAACAGGGCTATCGCTTACCAGGGATCTATGCTTCAATTTATGAGAAGTCTGTACAATCGTGCGCTTACTGAAAAAGGATTTGAGCTCCAGTATATTGTAAAGAACAATGACCAGGAAACCACCATACCACTTCAAAATCTTTATGGTGCTCTCAATTATGAAAAAGACGACAGCACGAATACTGTTGAATTTAAACCCAACCAGGCTACTCTTGCAGTTATTTATAACAAAGCAAAACCTGAACAGGCTTATCTCGATTTTGATCAAACGGCAAATAAAGATTTTGAAATTTCAACATTGCTTTTTGCTCCCGGCGAATCAATCGTTATTGAACAGAATGGATATTATTTTGACCAAACAGATATTACTACGAATGGATATTTAGGTTTTAAAAAAATAGGAGACATGCTGCCGTATGACTATATACCACAA
>JBDTMP010000316.1:0-7202 GCA_039934215.1 Ginsengibacter sp. | reverse complement strand
TGATTGAATTGAATGAAGCGTTTGCATCGCAATCCATTGCCTGTATCCATGAACTGGGACTGGATCTCGAAAAAGTAAATGTAAATGGAGGGTCTATAGCAATAGGACATCCGCTCGGTTGCAGTGGCGCCCGCATTTCAACTACTCTTTTGTATGAAATGAGAAGACGCGGAGTAAAATATGGGCTCGCAACCATGTGTGTCGGGGTGGGGCAGGGCGCCTCTATTATTTATGAGAATCTAATTTGAAAATATTCATAGATTATCTATAAATATTTTAGATGCTATATTATTTGATTCAATTCTTTTTTCACTAACCTGGAATTTATATATAACGTTAAAGCCAGCAGGCATAGCGCAGTAAGATAAACACTCCAGTGTAAAGACCATGAAAGATTTGCACTATTAATGATCGTAAGATTTATAAACATGAAATGCAATAACGCTGTAAATAAGAGTGCTGCCAAAATAATGAAAATATAAACAGGCAGCCAGGTTTTAACGACACTGTTTCCAAGCCATTTTGGGGAATAGCCGAGAGTAAGAAGTAGTTGAAGATTGTCTTTACTTTTTGCGATCATCAACTGCAGGTAAAATGAAAAAAGCATTAACGCAAGTCCTATGACAAGAACGCCGAATACTCCAAGTGCGCTAACGATATTTTGCAATATTCTTTTTACTCTTCCAAATTTGGTTCTGTCTTTATTAAGATGATAGTTTTGATTCTCGAGATAGGTTATTAGCTGTGGATTATTTGCGTCTTTTGTTTTAATAAAAACTCTTGAAGGGCGCACTTTCGATACGCCACCGAAATGAAGATTGCTCCATTCAAGAAATGATTTTGGCACCAGCACTGAATTTACCCGGTCACTTAAAGCAACAATATTTCCTTTAAAATTTTGCATTCCACCTGTGCCGTAACATTCCAGGATAATATTTACTGAAGAAATTGTTTTGTCAGAAAGTTGCGGCAACCCCTGCGCGGGTGCAAATACATTGTACATCTCTAGAAAATCAGAAGAAAAAATTATAGGTACGGTAAGCTGCCCGGGCTGCCACTTAAAAGAAGGTGGAACTGTATCAATAAAGTCATCGTCAAGGCTTTCAAGAAAAAGATCGGTGCTGAAGGGAATAATATCACCTGCGGTTGCTTTCACCCTGAACTGGTTTGCGATCAGTGGTGAAATTCCTTCAATAGTCAGTTGCTTTTTCAGATTTACCAAATCTGAATCGTTGAAACTATTATCTCTTCCCATGTTTTCATTAGTTATGGTTTTAGAAATTGAAATAAAATCATAACCATTTTTTCTCGGGTTGTTTTCCTTGAGCAATTGTTGAATGTTTATAAACATTTGCATTGAAACCAGTAATAATAAAACTCCAATACCCAGCCCGACGTATCCAAGCCATTTAGAAAAAATATTTTTGCCTGTAAAAAGTAGAGGCTGTATGTGCTTATATGATACCGGCATTTTTATGTTTGAAGTACAACTTATTGCTTGCGCTGTTGCATATACGCTATAAATATTTTCATACTCTTTTTTAGTCAACTGACTATTTCCATTCACTGTCTATAACATCACAACTTTCTCACCCTTCAAAAAATCAAGCATTTTTAAATCTGCAAAAACCATCGCGGCATTTCGCTTTTCGCATTCCTCATATATTAGTTTAGTAGCTATATTCCTGTTTGCGTCATCAAGATGACTGTACGGCTCGTCTAAAAGTAAAAAATCAAAAGGCTGCAGGAGAGACCGGATAATTGCTATGCGTTGCTGTTCGCCGTAGCTGCATGTTTTCGCGGGCTTTTCAAGTTTGGATCGAATGCCAAGTCTTTCGGCCATTTCCTCAATTGCCACCGCGGGATGGTAGGGATCCAGCAACCTTTTTATTTCAAGATTTTCTCTTACGCTCATGCCGTTAAATAATCTTAAATCCTGGAATATTATACTTATTTTATTTTGCCTGAAAGAAGAAAAGCCTTCAATAGAAAGCTTTTTAATGGGCATGTCACCATAAGATATAATTCCGGAGAAATCTTTTCTTAGTCCATAAATAAAATGCATTAAAGACGTTTTGCCGCGGCCTGAAGGCGCAACAATATGCAGGTGTTCCCCTTTATTTATTATAAGATCTTGCCCCCAAACCTGCGACCCTGCGATTTTTTCTTTTTCAATAAAATCAGGCACAACTTCCTGCAGGCGTATTTGCATTTTTTTCTTCTTTTCCTGCTTATAATTAATGGCCAACAGTATCGATGGGTGGTGGTATCATCAATGAATCAGGAACATTCCATTGAGATTTTTCCCGTTCTTTTTTAGCGAGCATAACCTTTGCTATTTCATCAAAATAATGATTTAATTGTTTGAGGCTATTGGTAGATTGATCGACAAAATTGATTTCAGTATTTCCAGTCATTGCATCATTATCCATTTCGCCGCCGGTAAAATATACATTGTTCCAGGTTTTCATGCTTGCAGCCATAATTGTTTTCGCATCGGCATCTTTAATAAGAGATTCATTGTTTAATACCGACAATATTTTCTGGACGTCAATAAAAAGCCCGATGGTGTGCCCGCTTAATTTGTCAGTGAAGGCAAATTTATTTTTACTTCCGGCCAGATACTGGGTTACTGTGGGCTGTGTATTTCCTATTGCAAAAGTTTTATCATTCATGTTGAAGGAGGCGAGGTCATCTTTTCCTCCCATTGCATTGCCTATTTTCTTTCCAGCGTCAATAAGTTTTTGAAAACTTTGTTTATCTCCAATTCCAACTGAAAATAAATAACTAACATCAGGTTTTGAATAAACATTGGAATTGCTTGTATTTCCCGAGCCATCTTTATAATTAAGAGAATCCGATTTCATTTTAAGATCACTAAATGCAACCATAAGATCGCCATTAGTCGCTTTCACAAAATCATCGAGGTTGAACCCCATTTGCCCTGCATACATATTAATGAACCCATCCATGCCGGTAAGCTTTATCAATTCTTTCAATCCTTCTGGTTTATAATTCATCGCAAAAACACCAATCACATTTTGCGAAGGAATATTACCGATCATATTAGTATTGATATTTCCCCCCTTATATTTTTTTAAAAAATCAGTAAACTCTTTTCCCGCATAAGCCCTTTGATTTACCTTGATTTTTCCATTGTCAAAATCCACTGTGTAAGTACTTATGTTATCCTTAAAAAATATATCAAGCTTGAGCATTCCAAGCATTCCCATTGCTGAATTATTTTTTATCATTTCTTCTGTATTTACCCAGGCATGAATGTCACCTTTCTCGGAAAGAAGTTTTGAAAACTTTTCGTTTTTTGCAAGGCTGCTATCAGATTTTAATGAAAAAAGACTTTTGCAAAGGGCAGACAGCAAAGTATTATTATCCACCGCATGTGACATGTTTGATTGGTTGTTCATCGTGTCCCAGTCTGCAGCGTATTTCGACTTAATTGAATTACTGTTTGTAACGTAAGCAAAATGCTTATCATTCCATCCAACAACACTATTTTCTTTCATAGTGAGCATGTTGATATCCCCGTCTTTTTTTGCTGTTGATGCAGGATCAAGATTTTTATTGAATTGTTCAAAGTCTTTTTCATTTTTTAATTGCCCTTCAAAAACAATATCATAATCATCGCCGCCACCTTTTTTTACAAAGAAAATTATAGATGCTTTTGAATCGATGCCGCTATTTTCAGGATTGTCAAGTAATTTTTTCATCCAGTCTTTTGTGGCAGTGTCTGCATACATCTGCTTATACCAGCTTGTTTGTTTTACATCATCCCATGTTACTTTTTCACTAAGGGATTTTGTATTTAATAAAGCGACAAACATGGCATTTTTGGGTATCATTTTACCTTCATCATTACTTTTGCTACATGATGAAAATAAAATTCCCGATACTATAATCGTAAGGCAAAGCCTGAAAAAACGTTTCATAATTTTTTGATTTTGAGTTATTTTGTTATTGATGACCAGGAAATTTATTTGGCTTCTAAAAAATATTTATTTTAATGTTAATCGCATTATTTTTAAAAAGTAACCATTATTTCATTAAAATGTGAAGGAAGTTTTACAAGGGGTATTGTTTGTTGTTCCCCGGTTGTAAGATTTTTTACTTTAAAAGTTTTTTCATCAATTTCTTTGGCTCCGATAATTATTGCAAATTGAATATTTTTTTTTGTAGCGTATTTAAATTGTTTATCAAGTTTAGCAGGCTCGTAAAAAAACTCGCAGCTTATCCCGGCATTGCGGAGCTTTTGCATTTGATGAAAAACAAACCTGGATTCTTTTTCACCAAGGTTAAGGAATAAAGCCGTTGTTGATTTATTTATATCTGCAGGAAAAATTTTCAATTCTTCCATTACATCATAAATTCTATCTACACCAAAGCTGATGCCTGTTCCAGGAATATTTGGCAATCCAAATAAACCGGTGAGATCGTCGTATCTTCCTCCCCCACCGATGCTTCCCATCTCTACATTTTTAGCTTTCACTTCATAGATTACGCCCGTATAGTAATTAAGACCTCTTGCAAGTGTAAAATCAACAGTAACTATTTCATTTGCCTTGTTGTTTTCCTGCATATAATCGAGAATGAATTCCAGTTCTTCAATGCCTTTTTTTCCATTCCCGTTGTTGCCTAAAAGCGTTTTTACGGAGTTGAGTTTTTCTCTGTTGGTTCCTGAGATTTGTAAATAATTTTTAATGATTAAAATTTGATCAGCGCTCAAGCCATTTGCTTTAAGTTCTTCCTCAACTTTTCCCGGGCCAATCTTATCAAGTTTGTCAATCGCGATGGTAATCGCAGTCATATTTTCACCGCCACAAATTTCTGAAAGGGCAGAGAGTATTTTACGGCTGTTGATCTTTATGTCAACATCAATATTTAATTTCCTGAAAACAGAAACATAGATCTCTGCAAACTCGACATCGGTTATCAAAGAACTGCTTCCCGCAACGTCTGCATCACATTGGTAAAATTCACGGTATCTTCCTTTTTGCGGCCTGTCAGCACGCCATACCGGCTGCATCTGGTAACGTTTAAACGGCATAGTTAGTTTCCCTGAATTCATGGCAACATATCTTGCAAAAGGAATTGTAAGGTCGTACCTCAGCGCTCGTTCGGTAATGTTTTTTTTATTTTTCCCGGCAAGTATTTCGTTAAAGCTTTTTTGTATCTCTTCTCTTTTTGCAGGATTATCAAGCCCGTTATTTAAAATTTTAAAAACGAGCTTATCACCTTCTTCACCATATTTGCCGGTAAGGGTTTCAAGATTTTCAAACGAGGGAGTTTCAAGAGGCTCAAAGCCATATAACTCAAAGATATTTTTGATTGTATCAAGAATAAATTTTCTCTTGCGGATAGTTCCGGCTTCAAAATCTCTTGTTCCCTGGGGTATTGATGGTTTCATTATTTGTTGTCGGCTTCCGTTAAATTTTTAAGTGGCAAAAATAGTATTTTAGATTCTACATTGAAGTAGTGTTCTTCAATGAACAGATGATATGGAAGATTCGTGCGTTTGGTTCTAAGCGTTGTGGAATATCAACACCAGATGCATCTTACGTTTAAAATATTAACAAAGTAATTGCAACACATAATGTTGATGGACAGTCTGACTTAGTAATATTCTTTACGGTTTAATTTTTAGATTGGATTATTATTAATTTTAATGAAATTGTATTTTAAGAGCCAATTCTGTATTTTATTTTATCTTGCCACCCATCCAAATAAAAAAATGATATGAGCTTAGAAGAATTTGAGAACACGCCCGATCCGAAAACGAAGCGTTATATACAGATGAAAAGCATACTCGACTTTGGTATGGGATTTATGTATTTAGCAGTAGGGGTAATTATATTTTTTGCAAAGGAATTTCACTTGTACACTGATTTTACAGAAAGCACCCCGGCAAAAATATTTGCTGTATTAGTTATTATTTATGGATCGTGGCGGATTTACAGGGGCGTTAAAAAAAATTATTTCAAATAGAGATGGGATATATAATTAAAAAATGGCGGGGTATATTTTCAATGGGTATCTGTACTGTTGCAATAATTGTATTCTCAGGTTGTCACCAGGATAGTGCACGAACGGATCTTGATAATAATGAAAGCGGTACAATACATATAAGCGTGGATGAATCTTTTAAGCCCGTGATTGATTCACAAATACAGGTTTTTGAAGCATTACATCCCGCGGCTAAAATAATTGCTGAGTATAAGCCCGAAGCAGAGTGTTTTAAAGATTTAATCAAGGACAGCACCAGGATGATTATTGTTACGAGAGGATTAACTCCGGAGGAAGAAAAATTTTACCGGGATAGCTTATCGTATGCTGCTACATGGTCAAAAGTTGCTAATGACGCGATTGCAGTCATAGTAAATAAGAATGCCGCCGATTCACTTTTCACATTAGACGAATTGCGCGGTATATTAGAAGGCACAACCGGTGATAAGCAGATTGCTGTTTTTGATGGGTTAAGCGCTACAAGTACTGTGCGATATGCGATTGATTCTATTTTGAAAGGAAAGTCTTTTGCTCCAAAAAAAGTATTTGCAGAAAAAAACAGCCAGGCAGTAATCGACTATGTATCGAAACACAATGATGTAGTTGGATTTGTAGGCGTAAGCTGGATAGGTAATAAGGAAGATACTTCGCAACTAAGTTTCTTAAAAAATGTAAGGATAGCTTCGCTTGAATGTACCTGCCCTGAAAAAAGCTTTGTAAAACCTTACCAGGCAAATATCCTAAGGCATCGATATCCCTTGGTACGCGGTTTGTACTACATATTAAAAGAGAATTACAATGGGTTGGGATCAGGTTTTGCAAATTTTTTGGAATATGAAAAGGGGCAGTTAATTTTCAGGCGTGCATATTTAGCTCCCACTAAAATGAACTTCACCGTAAGAGAAGCAACATTAAATTCACAATAATCAATTAATTCTTAAATCAAGAAAATTCGAAAAAATGAAAAAATTTAGTCTATTAGCATCTTTGATCATGTTGGTAAATGCTTTATTTGCTCAAAGTATAGAGGAGGGCAAAAAGTTTTTAAACTACGAAAGATACATGAGCGCACAAGATGTGTTTAGTAAGCTTCTTGCCGCGAATCCCAATAATGTTGAAGCCGCTTATTGGTTGGGGCAAACCTATCTTCAAAACCAGGATAATACTGATTCTGTAGCCGCAAA
>JBDTMP010000315.1:0-3106 GCA_039934215.1 Ginsengibacter sp. | reverse complement strand
GAAAAAAATTCAGCTAATTTTAAGTCTTTCATTTATAAAATGCGAAGTATTATCAGGATAATTTAAAAGTGTTATGGAAAACCTTGACAAAGTAATTATACATGCCGCACGGCTTGGAGAGATCGATGTATTACAGGAACTTTTTGCTCACAATGCAAATGTTAATGCAAGAGATGAAAAAGGATATACGCCGCTAATAATTGCATGCTACAATAACCAGTACGAGTCAGCAAAGCTGTTATTGGAAGCAGGCGCTGACGTAAATCTGCCGGACTTTGGTGGCAATACGGCTTTAATGGGTGTTGCCTTTAAAGGATATCCTGATATTGCAGAACTGCTAATAATAAATGGTGCTGATTTAAATCTTCAGCATGGCAATGGTGGTACAGCGCTGATGTTCGCAGCTATGTTTGGCCGCAATCATTTATTAAAGTTACTGCTTGCTCATGGTGCTGATAAAACAATACTGGATGCACGTGGTCTGTCTGTAATCGATTTAGCGGCCCAGCAGGGTAATGAAGAAGCTTTGCATTTGCTGCAGGATGAATAAGTAGCCTGTATTATATCATTGTATAAAACACTCTTCGGAAAAAAAATTATTTTTGCAACCCAATTAGAAAACTCTCAGAAAAAAAATCTTATGAACAAAGGCCCCATATCAAATTTTATAGAACATCATTACCGTCATTTTAATGCAGCGGCTTTGATGGATGCAGCCAAAGGCTATGTAACCCATCTTGATGAAGGTGGTAAGATGATGGTGACACTTGCAGGCGCTATGAGCACTGCAGAATTAGGAATTTCTTTTGCAGAAATGATAAGACAGGATAAGGTTGCAATCATTAGTTGCACCGGTGCAAATTTGGAAGAAGATATTATGAACCTCGTAGCTCACAGCCATTATAAGCGTGTGCCCAATTACCGCGACCTTAGCCCTCGGGAAGAATGGGATTTGCTGGAAAGCCATTATAACCGGGTAACTGATACATGCATTCCTGAGGAGGAAGCATTCAGGCGATTACAGCAGCATATTCATAAAATATGGAAAGATGCGGAAGCGGCGGGGGAGAGATATTTCCCACATGAGTATATGTATAAAATGCTGCTGAGCGGAGTACTTGAACAGCACTATGAAATTGATCCAAAAAACAGCTGGATGCTGGCAGCCGCCGAAAAGAATATTCCGATTGTTGTTCCGGGATGGGAGGACAGCACTATGGGAAATATTTTTGCCTCTTATGTTATTAAAGGAGAATTGAAAGCAGTGACTATGAAAAGTGGTATTGAATACATGGTTGAATTGAGTGACTGGTATAGGAAAAATTCCTCAGGAAAAGGAGTCGGTTTTTTTCAAATAGGAGGGGGGATTGCTGGAGATTTTCCAATATGTGTGGTACCGATGATGTACCAGGATCTGGAGTGGCATGATGTTCCTTTCTGGAGTTATTTCTGCCAGATATCTGATTCAACAACTTCTTACGGATCCTATTCCGGGGCGGTGCCTAATGAGAAAATAACCTGGGGCAAGCTTGATATTCTTACGCCAAAATTTATTGTTGAAAGCGATGCAACTATTGTGGCTCCTCTAATATTTGCATGGGTGCTGGGATGGTAACTTTTAGATCTATCTTTTGGGAACTAATCTCTTTTTAAAACATTCCATTTTTTGAATAAATACCGGAGAAGGAAAACAAAGCTTATAAGAAACCAGGCATAAAAAATATAATTTCCCAAAGAAGGCTTATTTTCAAAAAATGCATAATTTAAACCAATGCCAATGGTTGAATTGATGAGAAGCCAGAGCAGACTAATAGAAATTGAAGACAAAATTTTTCTCAAAAAATTCCAAACATCAGGTTCTGTTTCACTCATGTAATAAAATTACTCTTTATCAAAATAATGCTATTGCTACCTCATAAGAAAATTGTTAAACTCGGTGCTGTCTCCTGAGAAAACATTAAAATCTACAGGCGACATAATTCCATTTACCCGTCCTGCTTCGCTGTGTTGCCAGAATATCCATTTGTGCTCAAGCCTGGGCTTATTCGGTTGTAAATAGTGTGCGATCCATACGGGATATTCCGGAAAATCTTTCTCGAGATAGTTTTTGTAAAAATCGATATTGGTATAAATAATTGGCAGTACGCCATAGTTTTTTTCAATAGCCTCAAGCCAGTCTGATAATTCTTTTTTTATAACGTTGATGCTTACGCCATAAGTCTTTTCGATGTCAAGCACCGGGGGTAGGTCGCCTCTTTTTAAATCAACCATTTGGATAAAATTAGCGGCTTGTTTTTTCCCACTCCGGCTTGCAATAAAGAAATGGTAAGCGCCTTTCGGAATATCCTGTTCCCCGGCCTGCAGCCAGTTTCTCCTGAATTGGGGGTCTATCTTACTAATTCCTTCGGTGGCTTTTATAAATACAAAACCGATCTTGATATTTTTTTCCTGCATTTCTTTTACACTCTTCCAGTTTATAATATTTTGATAACGGCTTACATCAATGCCGTGTATCGCATAACCGGGTGGAACCTCTATTTGAAAGCCTGGATAGAAAACATTTGGAGGAGTAGTAAAATAATGTACCGAATAATAAACTGCAACACATGCGACTATAAGCCAAAAAAATATTTTCAAAAATATATTTGCAGACGACTTACGTTTCTTTTTTCTTGCCACGAATTGAGATTATACAATCAGTGAATGCGATATAAATACCGGCACTACTGTTTCAGAATTTTTTTTGCAAACTTAAAGGAATTTCCTGCCTCAATTTTTAGAATGTATAGACCCCTGGCAAATGGTTGTGTATTTATTTCTGTAAATGAAGAACCAGTTGATGTGATGTGTTTTTTATAAATCAATCTGCCGCCGGCATCAAACATTTTTAAATATGCCTGGTTGAAATTAAAATTTTTCAAATACACGTTAACGAGATTTGAAAAAGGGCTTGGGAAAACCTCAACAGCATTCTGCCCGGTTGTGTTATCAATTACTTTTTGAGAAATGTTGTTCCTCGTTATCAGCCAATATTCAGGATCTATAATTACCGTGTCTGCGATAAAGCCTATGTCTTTAAAAAATATTTCACCATTGAATTTGTTAT
>JBDTMP010000314.1:0-3519 GCA_039934215.1 Ginsengibacter sp. | reverse complement strand
TATCTGAAGCTGCAATTAAAGATCCTTTTTTAAAAAGTAGTTCACAATCCTTTGCCGGAGCGAGGCAACTTCCACGGCGTCTTTTTTCCATAGACGTATTTAGAGCGATCACCATGTTTTTTATGATTTTCGTGAATGATGTAAGCGGTGTAAAAAACATTCCAGAGTGGATTGAACACGTAAGTGCAAATGCTGATGGGCTGGGCTTTGCTGATACTATTTTCCCTATCTTTCTTTTTATTGTTGGCTTATCCCTTCCTTTTGCACTCGCTAAGCGAATAAAAAGAGGTGATCCATTTTTTAAGATCGCACTCTATATTTTAACCCGTTCTTTGGCTTTATTGGTTATGGGTTTTTTCCATGTTAATCTTGAAAACTATAGCAACATCGCGATTTTGCCTGAAGCTGTTTTCGAAATATTTATAACGGTGGCTTTTTTTCTTATCTGGATTGACTATCCGGATGCAATGAAGAAATCAAAAAAATATTTTTTACAAGGTGTAGGAATTTTGACTTTACTGGTAATGGCCTATCTCTTCAAGGGAGGAGACCCAACAGCTCCGGTATGGCTCAAACCATATTGGTGGGGCATTTTAGGAATCATCGGGTGGGCATACCTTGTGTGCGCTGCTATTTATCTTTTGTCTAAAGGCAATTTGTGGGTACAGATAATTGCTTTCGTTGTATTCATGATTATTAATGTTGCTTTCCACACTGGCGCGCTGAAATTTTCCATCTGGGTTATCGGCAATGCGGCTTCTGTTTCATTGACAATGGCTGGGGTAGTAATATCACTTTTATACAGGGAATTAGCGGGTAAAGAAAAAGATAAATTGCTATGGATCTTGCTTGCGACAGCCGGGATTGTTATGTTGGTTTTTGGATTATTTATCAGGCCCTATGCTGCCGGCATTTCAAAGATCCGTGCAACTCCTGCATGGGTAGCCATTTGCATTGGCATTGGCATTCTTGTTTTTGAATTGCTGATTTATCTTGTAGATATAAAAGGCAAGCAGGATTGGTTTAAAGGTATTCGCCCTGCTGGTACAAGTACACTTACTACTTACTTAATTCCTTATTTGCTGTATTCTATTTATTCTTTAATAGGGTTTAATTATCCTGCTTTTTTTAACGAGGGTGTGGGAGGAATTATCCGTTCTTTTTTTATAGCTTTTCTTGTGATATGGATTGCAGGCTTATTAGAGAAGAGAAAAATAAGGCTTCAGATTTAATACCATCTTTCTTTATGAAACTTTTTAGCTTACAAAATGAAGCTCCTCCCCAATCTCTAAACACTGACGAATTTAAAGTGAGCCTTGTTTTAATAAAAATCAAGATTTACAAGTAACCACCCGAAAAATAACCACATGGAGAATTATATCTTTCTTAAGAAAAAAATATATTTAGTAGCCGTTTTTAGCTTGTTGCTTTTATCTGTTCAGAGCCAGCCAAAGGAAGAAAAATCAAAGTTTAAAATAGTTGGATACTATTCATTGAAAGCAGCAATGACGGTTGATTTAAAAATGGTTCCGTTCGAAGAGCTAACCCATATTAATCTTTATTTTTTAAATCCTGATACAGCAGGAAACTTCATTCAGGATCTTTCGGGTCTTGTTCCTTTTATTAAGGCAGCTCATAGCAATAATGTAAAGGTGATCCCCTCCATTGCAGGGGGTGGTAAGCATGATTATTATCATAATCTTTTAAAAGATGATAAGCGTGCAAAATTTATTAATGACTTATTGGAGATAGCTCTTAAATATAATTTTGATGGGATAGATGTGGATATCGAGGGAAGTGATATCGATGAAAATTACGAAGCCTTCGCTATTGATTTGGCTAAGGCATTCCACGATCATAAAAAATTAGTTACCTCGGCCATAGCCGTTTTTTATAAAGATGTACTTACCGACAAAGCTTTGGAACAATACGATTTTGTCAATATCATGAGCTACGATCATACCGGCCCATGGGTTCCCGAAAAACCGGGACCGCATTCAACTTATGAACAAGCTGCGGAAGACCTGGATTATTTTGGAATTGTTAGAAAAATCCCTAAAGAAAAAATGACTCTCGGAGTTCCTTTTTATGGATATGGCTTTGGGCCGGAGATCACCTCAACGCCTGCCAGCATGAATTATGGGCAAATTATCGCTGCCTTTCCCGGGGCCGATTCTACTGATTCTATAATTATGCCGGGAGGCGCAACCATGTATTATAATGGTATGGAAACCATTAAAAAGAAAACAAAATTAGCTAAGGAAAAGGCATCGGGTATAATGATCTGGCAATTGCTTGGAGATGCGCCGGGCGACAAATCATTATTAAAAGCAGTCAATGATGAAATCTATAAAGAAAAATAAGGTGAATGCTAGCTACAAAACATTTCCTACTCTTCCTTTCAAGCTGAATACCTGAAAGAAATTTTTGCTGCTACAGGTATAGAAACTATTCTTCTTTATAACCCAGGTTTCGAAAAACATCTCCAATCACTTCTGTATTTGAAGCAAGTACCAAAAGCTTATCTCCTTTTTCAACAATAGTAGATCCCCCCGGGCGAATATATTTTCCGTTTCTTTGAATCATTACAATAAAAGCTTTTTTGGGAAAGTGAAGATTTACCAAAGAATTTCCAATTGCCGGGCTTGTATCAGGTAATAATATTTCTATCATTTCGGAGTCCGGAGAATCAGTAAGCTCAAGATCCAACGCAAATTTTCGTTTTACATTCTGAGGCACAATCACTCTCAGCCATTTAGCCACTATTGGCAAAGTAGTTCCTTGTAGCAATACTGAAATTGTAGAGATAAAAAATACAAGATTAAAAATGGTCTGCGATTTTTCTACGTTGGCTATAAGCGGATACGTAGCAAATACGATAGGAACAGCACCACGAAGGCCAACCCATGAAATAAATAATTTTTCACGCAGCTTTATTCTTTTAAAAAAAGAAAGGCTCAAAAAAACACCTATGGGTCTTGCAACAAATATCAGTATCAATGAAATTAAAATTCCCGGCCACATTACCGGCAATATGTGAGAAGGGAAAACCAATAGTCCCATTGTTAAGAACATGATGATCTGCATGAGCCAGGCTTGCCCGTCGTAAAATCTTATAATGCTTTTTTTATGGATAAAATTATTATTGCCCAGCACCAAACCTGCAATATATACCGCAAGGAAACCGTTGCCCCCTAAAATGCCGGTAATTGAAAATGCAAAAAAAGTGAATGCCATTAAAAAGACCGGGTACAGGCCCTCAATATCAAGAGATATTTTATTCAAAACAAATAAAACGATTCTACCTAATACCATTCCTATGATAGCGCCAAATAATATTTCTTTTAAAAAATGAAATATCAAACCGAATCCCGGTGATTCTCCCATTGCAATCAGCGAAGTAAGAGTAATCGTTAATCCGAAAGCGAACGGATCATTGGTTCCGCTTTCAAACTCAAGGGTAGGCCGTATGTATCCTTTCAGACCGATATTTTTTGATCTAAGTATTGAAAAAACAGC
>JBDTMP010000313.1:0-5272 GCA_039934215.1 Ginsengibacter sp. | reverse complement strand
GTAGCAAACAATGCCGTTGATTTTGCAAAATTCGATAACGTGAGCCCGGCCAGCGGCAAAATTTCCGTATTAATACGCCGGCTTAATGTATGGCAATATGTTGCGGGCTTTAGTATAATTGAACAAAGTGGTGGTCTTCTGACAAGTCCGGCATCTAACCCTGGCTTTATCACCGGGGCAAATAAATCCAGCAGCGCTACTTCTTTAAATAACACAGACCTGGCGCCCGATAAGATGCTTAACACAGATTATATTTCGCTTCAAAACAGCCTGCTTACAATCAAGATGAACAGTGGCCAGCAACAAATAATGAGCCTTTCTGTAATTGATGCAAGCGGCAGAACATTCCTAAAAACAAATGTTACACTTCAGAAAGGATTTAATTCATTCAATAAATTTATACCAGGTATTACAACAGGTATCTATTATATTAAATTATTGACCAATAAAAATTTTATAGTGAAGCCTGTTTTAAACAGCATTGATGGGCAGTAAAATATTGATTTAAAATTTACCCCCTCATCTTAAAAGATGAGGGGTTTTTTAATAAAATTAATCTGGAGAGGTATATTATAACATTGCTTGTCTCGCGTCTTTTGCGAATTTTCTCCTGTTCATAATTTCTATTTAAAAGAGCAATAAGAAATGACTTGGTACGGATAATTCAGGAACTTTTCTTACTGATATTTTCAATGGCATCTTCGTCAATTAATTTTTTCTCTATTCTTTTATCCGGGATTAGCCACATTGCTGCCACAACCGCATAAAGTCCTAAACTTATCCATGAATTAAAAAGGCATAATACAATGGCTATGGTGTAAATGACTACCGACATAATTCCTTTCCTGTCTTTGCCAATTGCCTTTGCCAACGCTGAATTTTTGCCATGAAGTTTTACAAGCGTTTGCGCAAGGATATAATAAGCTACTCCATCCATGAATAAAACAAATCCATAAATGAATACCGGCCATTTTGTAAAATTATTTTCTCCCATCCAGCCTGAAGCAAAAGGAATCAGGGACAGCCAAAAAAGCAAATGACTGTTTGCCCATAAAACATTTCCGTTGATATGCTCAACTGTTTGCATTAAATGATGATGATTATTCCAGTAAATACCGATATAAATAAAACTTAGAATATAGCTTATAAAAACAGGTAAAATTTGTTTTAGAGAATTCAAATCATCTCCGTGCGGAACCTTCATTTCCAAAACCATAATAGTAATTATGATTGCTAAAACACCATCACTAAATGCTTCTAATCTTCCGCTGCGCATGCAAATTTTATAATCAATTAAAATTTTATTGTTATTGTAAATCTAAAGTAAAAAGAAAATGCAATGAGGAGAGCACTAAAAATATTTTTTCAAATTACATTACCACTCCCTGTCGATCTCACCATTTAATATTTGCATTATAAAGAGGTGGGTGTTTTCAAAGTAATCTGGAGAATTATTTTGTTTAGAAGTGTAAACAGGAACAAAATTATAATCATGAAACACCGTGTATTTATTATCATTAATGTGCGACATAAAACCGGCATCATTGTTCAACAAAATATTTGTAAAAAAATAAGTTGTTTCAAATCCTTTGTAAGCCATGTCAGAAGGTTTTGACCGGTAGAGTTGAAAGTATTTTTGGACTAATAAACTGTCAAAGGAATTATTTTTTGAATCATAATGAGGTGTTGTATAAAGAATGGGGAAATCAGGGTAAGCATCTTTTTTTATCAAACTTTTAAAGCCATCCCAGTTGGGCATTCCTATTAAAACGAGCGGATGATTTTTTTGTATCGGATAGCACGCATCAGCCAGTTTCTTTGCAAAGGTTTCATTGAGAGAGGCACCTATTATTACCGAAGATTGCGTGGTATCTATTCTGCGTGACAAACCATAAGAAGAAATGGAACTATCGAGGGTAATTGTTTTAATATTCAACAGGGGTTTACCGTCCTGCATATTTGCTTCCCTAAGATAATTATCTACCCTGTCATCGCCCTTTTTTTTAACGAGGTAAATTTTATCTGTACCATGCTTTTGTACGAGGTAACTTAACATGCCCTGGCAATGTGCTTTAAGAGTTGAATTTAAAATAATTAAAAAAGGATTTTGTGTTACGCCACCATCATTAGGATACGTTGCGGACACAAAAGGAATACTTTTTTGCGCAGCAAAATTGGCTAGCTCCTGGTAATCGGGTTCCTTCACGCTGCCAATAATAAGATCAATACTGTCAAGCATTTTATTTTTTACAAGCCATGAAATTGGTCGCGTAAACGATTTTGAATCGTAGATAAAAGCTTCCGCTTTTTTTCCATTAAGCGCCAGGGTATCCAGGGCAATGCGGGCTCCCTGTACAAATTCAACTGAGGGCATTATAAATTTTGGAATTGTATTAGAGGAGATAAGCTCATTGTTAGAAAAAACTGAATCAAGGTACATTGGGGAAAAAACCGCAATTCTATAAGTCTTATTTGGGGGTATCGCGTTTTGCGCAATTGATTGCATCGCTGAAAAAAATAAAACAAAAAGTACGAAACAGATATTTTTTTTCATATAAGAGAACCAGGTTTAATCAGTGACAAGTATTACAAATTCTGCAAATTGTTACGGGCTTTTACAAAACATTTCTATTCCCATTCAATAGTTGCGGGGGGCTTGCTGCTTATGTCGTAAACTACTCTGTTGATTCCTTTTACATTATTAATAATTTCACCCGACACATAAGCAAGAAAATCATAAGGAAGATGCGCCCAATCTGCCGTCATTCCGTCTACTGAGGTCACTGCTCTTAGTGCTATTGTAAATTCATAAGTTCTTTCATCGCCCATTACCCCCACGCTTTTCACAGGAAGTAAGATAGCACCCGCCTGCCAAACAGTTGCATACAAATCATATTTTAGTAAAGCGTTTGTATAAATAGCATCTGCCTGTTGCAACAATTGTACCTTTTCTTCTGTAACCTCACCTAAAATTCTAATCGCAAGTCCGGGGCCGGGGAATGGATGACGGTTTAAAAGAGCGGCGGGCAGCCCAAGTTCCGCACCGACTTTTCTTACTTCATCTTTAAACAGAGAACGCAAAGGCTCGACCAGTTTTAGTTTCATATAATCCGGAAGGCCGCCAACATTATGATGCGACTTAATAGTTTGTGAAGGGCCATGCACTGAAAGGGATTCGATTACATCAGGATAAATTGTGCCTTGTCCTAAAAATTCGATGCCATCAATTTTATGCGCTTCCTCGTCAAAAATTTCGATAAAACATTTGCCAATTATTTTTCTTTTTTCTTCAGGACTTACTTTGCCGGCAAGCTTTGTATAAAAATGATCTTTTGCATCAACGCCTTTTATATTTAGCCCAATGCTTTTACACGAATCCAGCACCTGTTGAAATTCACCTTTCCTCAGCACCCCGTTGTCAACAAAAATTCCATACAAATTTTTTCCGATAGCTTTATGAATGAGTGTTGCCGCGACGGTTGAATCAACTCCGCCACTTAAGGCCATAATTACTTTTTTATCACCAATAGTTTTCTTAATCGATTCAATAGTGTCATTGATAAAATGGGCGGGAGTCCAATCCTGTGAGCATCCACATATATTTATTAGAAAATTTTTTATTATTTTTTTGCCTTCGGCAGAATGATATACTTCGGGATGAAATTGTAATCCAAATAATTTACTGTTTTTATTTTCATATTTAAAAGCGGCAATAGGAATACTATGCGTGGTTGCCGAGATAGAAAAATTTTCCGGAAGTTTTACAATTGTGTCGCTGTGGCTCATCCAGACATCAGAATCATTTTTTACATCTTTCAATAATTCATGGTTATCTGTTACCTGGAGTTTCGCCCTTCCATATTCACGTTTATCACTTTTTTCCACAACACCTCCATACAATTTTGCAGTAAGCTGGGCACCATAACAAATAGCTAATACAGGCACTTTTTCTGCAATAGATTTTACTTCAACCGAAGGCGCATTTGGTTCGTTTACTGAAAAAGGCGATCCGGAAAGAATAATTCCTTTCAAGCCTGGGGAAAATTGAATGTCTTTATTGAATGGAATAATTTCACAATACACGTTAGCTTCCCGAACGGCCCTGGCAATCAGTTGTGTGTATTGTGAGCCAAAATCGAGGATCAGAATTTTTTCTGTCATTTGCTGCGAAGGTAAAAAGTTTATTGAAGGTTTGTTATACCAATGAATGAAATAAATTACATACAAAAATTGTATAATGCCTATGGCGTAAATTGCATTCTCTTTAATCTAAAAAAACTTCAGAATGAAAAATTTCATAGCTTTTACTTGCGCCGCGATTTTTTGCAGTTCCTGCTATACAGGCTGGAATGGAGACTCGTACACAGGCAATGGTAATGTGCGTTCAGAAACAAGAAACGTGGGAAATTTTAGTGGAATAAAAACTTCCGGATCAATTGATTTGGAAATAAGTTCAGGTGATACCTATTCCGTTACCGTAGAAGATGATGAAAATATTTTACCAATAATTATTACAAAGGTTGAGAATGGCATTTTGAATGTTTATTATAAAGATAATACCTCCATCAGCGATGACAATGCAAAGGTGTACATTAAGGCTCCTTCTCTTGATAAAATAATTTCTTCCGGTTCGGCGAACATTACGATAACTGACGTTATTAAAAATGAGCGGCAAATTGAAATTTCAGTTTCCGGATCAGGAGATATTAAGGGTGGAGTTGATGCTCCAAAAATACTAGCATCAATCGGGGGCTCGGGAAATGTTAGTTTAGATGGCCGCACGAAAGATTTCGATGGGAAGGTGAGTGGAAGTGGAGATCTTGATTGCGGCGGCCTTCATAGTGAAAATGCTGATGTGAGTGTTTCAGGAAGCGGCAATGCGCATGTGTTCGCAAGTGTAAGCCTCAAAGCACATGCGAGTGGCAGCGGAGATGTTTATTTTAAGGGAAATCCATCCTCTCCTGAAATACATACATCGGGAAGCGGTTCGGTGCAACCGGAATAATGCGTTTTAATTTATTCATTTTAAATTGCCATGTTGTCAGAAAAACTTAACGTGGCATTTTTTTTGAAAACACTTTCACAAAAATCTTACAAATGCAAAAAGGAAGTATAAGAGTACAAACGGAGAATATTTTTCCAATCATCAAGAAATTTCTTTACAGCGATCATGAAATTTTTATTCGTGAATTGGTGAGCAATGCGGTTGATGCCACGCAAAAATTAGGAACGCTTTCTTCTATCGGTGAAGTAAAGGGGGATATAGGAAATG
>JBDTMP010000312.1:0-6052 GCA_039934215.1 Ginsengibacter sp. | reverse complement strand
CGCTAACAAGTCTTGCTCCCTATCTTAAAAAAGATGATATTATTTTCTTTGATGAGTTTGTAGTTCCCACACATGAATTTATGGCATACACTCATTTTGTTGATTCGTATTATTTTAAGCTTGAACTTATTGGTGCCGCTAATAACTATTATTTTGTTGCTTTTAGAGTAAAGCAATAGAATACTTTAAGCTTTTAAAATCCTGCTTTAAGAGAAGTTTTATCTCAACAGCGAATCCAGTTTTTGATGGAACAACGCGAAGTCATTTAAATTATTGTGACCCCCTTTATCGATGGTAATAAATTCATCTCCCGGTTTAAATTTTTTTGTAAGCATGTAACCATTACCGTAAGGAATAACATTATCATCAGTTCCGTGGAATATGGTAACCGGGGCTTTTACTTCCTGTAAATATCTAAAGGTTGGAAGCTTAAAATGCGCCATTGCTGAAGTTGGATATATAGGGGCGTAATGACTTAATAAATGAGACATGCTATAATAAGGAGTTTCAAGTATGAGACGCTTACAGCTTTTTTTTGAAGCAAGCCAGGCGGCGATGCCAGATCCTAATGATTTACCAAAAATGAGAATGCTGTCACTATTGAATTTTGAATTGGCAAGTTTATAAACTTCCATGGCCTGTTTATACAAATTTTCTTCTGAGAGGTTGCCTGTTGTTTTTCCATAGCCGGGATAATCCGGCATCCATACTTCATAGCCATGCCTGGTAAAATTTTCTGCATATTTCGCATAGCGGGTTATGTTTCCGCGGTTGCCGTGAAAATATAAAACCACACCTTTAGGCATTGCGTCGCCGGGCAGAAACTGAACGATGTTGAGCGTATCCCTTGCGTTCAATGGAATATTTATTTCCCAGAAAGGAGCATTGAAATTAAATACATAATTGTGCGGCAAAGGAACAGGATGAAAAATTAATTTTTCCTGGAGATAATACAATGCGATGCCAACAGAACAATAAATTATAATTACCACTTTGCTCCAGCGAAATATTTTTTTTCTTATTTGTTTTTTGCTTCGAATATTTGGATTTTCGGCCATTGAAAAAATTTCTTAGTTTTTTAAAATATCCCTTATGAAATTATGGTATTCAGGAAAAGTTGGCAGGTTATTATGGCCACCACCATGAATACGAATAAGGGTTATTTTATGTGGATTTAATTGTTGCAATTGCTCGCTTTGCGAAATAGGAATTAGCCAGTCTTTGGTGCCATGCAAAATATAGGTATGGCAATTTACTTTTGGTATCCATTTATTAGTAAGTAAGTGATAACGCAAGATATATTTCATGGGTAAAATAGGCACAAAACGCTGCACTGCTTTTCTAAAACTATAGTATGGTGCATCTAGAATTAGATATCTTGGCGAGTTGTCGCTGGCCAGCTTAGCCGCAAAGCCACTTCCAAGGCTTCTTCCATACACAATTATATGGTGCTCATGATAGCGTGCTTTTAAAGCATCATAAACAAATTGCATGTCTTTGTACATTACCTCTTCTCCTCTTGTGCCCGTGCTTTTTCCAAAGCCTCGAAAGTCAACCAACACAACGTCATATCCATACCTGTAAAAATCTTTCGCATACCTGGCCCATCCTTTAATACTTCTTGTATTTCCATGAAAATAAAGTATAAGCCCGTTAGGATCTTTTACATAAAAGTGTAAACCATTTATTTTTACTCCAGGTTCAACATCAAAAAATAATTCTTTAAAAGGAACATCATATTTATAAAGGAAATCCTGGTTAAGTTTTTCAGGCTTAAAAATAAACTTCTCCTGTATTAAATAAATAAGAATGGTTACAACAGCGTACCCTGCAATAATATAAATAATAGTAGAAGACATTTTTCTTTATAGTGATTTTACTGCCGGAGTCAATGGTCAACAGGTCAATGGTCATTTAAAAAAATTGAATAGAAAGGAGTTATTGAATTGATGCCCCAATGTCCTAATAACCTAATGACTTTTATCTAAATTCATTCATCCTCAGGAAAAATGCGGATTAATTTCAACTGGCTTACGGGCGCTACGATTAATGGAAATTTTTCAACTGTTACATTACTTTGCTCAAGCCCAAAACCTCGTTCTTCGCTTAAGCTGACTTCTTTTACCCAGAAGTGTAATTTCATTATAAGTTTTTCAAAAAACGGCAATTCATTATCACGTGATAAAAACTTTTCCAACACTATGAACTGGAAATCACCCACCACGTTATTACGTTGTAAACTTTCATAACGGCTGGTAATGTTCACCTCCCTGTTGGCGACCATATTTTCAACCACATGCCTGAACATAAGGTTAATATGTGGCTCTATTCTAAAACCTAAGCGAAACTCAATCCGTATAACTTCATTTGGTATAATTACATCCACAGTATATTCTGATGTGAATGGATCATCTAACGTATCCACATGTACGAACCAGTAAATATCAGCACGTTTGGGCTTCCTGTTCAATACTGAGTAAATGATTTTATGTTCAATTTCTTTAGGATTATTGGCGCTGGTTAAATAAACAAGATGTGTCGCATATTTTGGAATAGTGGCATCGTTGCTCAATTCCTGCAACATGGGAAGATATTTTTCCAGGCGTACAAATTCTACATACCTGTTCTTAATCTTTCTCGCCCTGTACCATAAATACATTATGGCAAACATGCAGAGAGCAATTAGTGTTGTAAAGTAACCGCCATGCCTGAACTTTAATAAAAGGGCAATAAGAAAAGTAATTTCAATAACCCCATATACCAATAAAAAAAGATATATGAGCACCGGCTTTACCCGTTGAATAACCAGGTAATTCGCATAAAGAACCGTAGTGGCCAGCATTGTAATTATTATGGCCAGGCCATAAGCCGCCTCCATTCGGGAAGAGGTTTGAAAATATAGAACTACTCCCACACAGCCGCAAAATATCATAGTATTTATCGCAGGTACAAATAACTGGCCTCTTTCTTCTGAAGGATATTTTATTTTAAGCTTGGGCCATAAATTCAGGCGCATGGCCTCGCTGATAAGTGTAAAAGACCCCGAAACCATTGCCTGGCTTGCAATAATGGCCGCTACGGTTGCAATGGCCACACCTATAATAATAAACCACTGCGGCATAAGGTCATAAAATGCATTGATGTGTAAGTCAGCTTTTACAGCGTCTGTTATAATTAATCCTGACCTGTGCGCCAGCAGGTAAGCGCCCTGGCCTAAATAGTTTAAAAGGAGACAGGTTTTTACAAATATCCATGAGATGCGGATGTTGCCGCGGCCGCAATGGCCGAGATCACTGTATAGTGCTTCCGCTCCCGTGGTACATAGAAATACCGCGCCCAGGAGCCAGAAACCTGACGGGTATTCTGATAAAAAATTTATAGCATAATAGGGATTAAAAGCTTTGAAGATCGTTATATCATCCATAACATGGGCTGCGCCAAGAACCGCCAGCATTGAAAACCAGATGAACATTATCGGCCCGAACATTTTGCCTATAGAAGCAGTTCCAAATTGTTGCAAAAAGAAAAACAAAACGATAATGATAAGCACGATGATCATTATACTGCTTGAAGAAATAAAATGTAAAGCCGGTATTTTCCGAAGGCCTTCAATCGCGGATGTAATGGATATTGGCGGCGTTATAATACCATCGGCAAGCAAAGCGGCCCCACCGATCATAGCCGGATAAACAAGCCATTTCGAACGGCGCCTTACTAAAGCATACAATGCGAACGTTCCACCTTCACCTCTATTGTCTGCACGCAATATCATTATCACATACTTAAAAGTAGTTTGCATTGTGATCGTCCAGATAATACAGGAAAGGCTACCAATAATTAATGTATCCGATATTAATTTATCGTAAATAATAGCATTGAAAACGTAGAGAGGCGAGGTTCCAATGTCTCCATAAATAATTCCTAAAGCTATAAGTAAACCTGCAGGTGTAACAGAATTGAGATTTTTTCTCACGCCAAAAATTTAAAGATATTTACAACACATTTGATATTATGGATTGTATAAGTATTGTAAATTACCTGCAAATGTAGAGTGAATCCTAATATTGGCAATTATATTTTAAGCTGGTTGTGGAAAAGACATTTTAATTAAATATGGGTCTTTATTAAAAAAAAATCCTCTTCAAAAATTTTGAAGAGGATTCAACCGGCAAAAGGATAAATAGTTTATAAAGCGATTTGCTTTTCTGTAACCATTTTTCTTAAATTAATAAGTCCATAGCGCATGCGGCCGAGAGCAGTGTTAATGCTGCAATCAGTGAGTTTCGCGATTTCCTTAAAACTAAGATCTGCGTAATGCCGCATTACAATTACTTCTCTTTGATCTTCAGGAAGGAGATCAAGTAATTTTCTTACCCTGTCGTGGCTTTGAGTTTGAATCATTTTTTCTTCAGCGCCGGCTTCAGCGAAATTAATTACTTCAAAAATGTCGCGGTCATCACTTGTTTTGATTGACGGGCTGCGTTTGATTTTTCTAAAATGATCCACACATAAGTTATGTGCGATCCTCATTACCCATGGTAAAAATTTTCCCTCATCTGTATAGCGTCCTCCTTTAATTGTATCAATTACTTTAATAAAAGTGTCCTGAAAAATATCTTCGGCAAGATATTTGTCTTTTACCAATAAGTAGATTGAAGTGTAAATTTTGTCCTTGTAGCGATTTACAAGAATTGAGAGGGTTTCAGAATCACCTTCAAGATAAAGATGGATTAATTTCTGATCAGATAGAGTGTTCAAAGTTTTCATAAACTGTTACGATTTTTTTGTTTAGGATATTGTGCAAGTCAATCCAATTAAAGAGAAATTCGTGTGGGAAACTTTGTTGCGAAGCGCAGTAAAGGTTCTTCATTTCTTTCAGGAAAATTGGAATACCGAAAATAGAACATTCAACATATCTTCCAAACGTTTTGCTAATTTTTTTTGGCAAAATTGAAAAATCGAGTGATACCACTCGAAATTTATTCGTAAAACTACGAATCGTTATTTTTGCATTCCACAAATGAAAACTACGAAACGTATTTCTCCCGCTTTAGGCAAGAGAATTATCACAGCGAAGAATAATAATATTCTTATAAAAGGAGCCAGGGTTCACAATTTAAAAAATGTAACTGTAGAAATCCCGCGCAACAAGCTTATTGTTGTTACAGGAGTTTCAGGCTCAGGCAAGTCTTCATTGACCATCGATACTTTATTCGCAGAGGGGCAACGCCGGTATGCTGAAAGCCTGAGCGCTTACGCAAGACAATTCATGGCCCGCATGAATAAGCCGGATGTAGATTACATTAAAGGTCTTTGCCCGGCCATTGCTATTGAACAAAAAGTAACATCACGTACGCCGCGTTCCACCGTAGGAAGCATGACTGAAATTTATGATTACCTGCGGCTGCTGTTTGCACGGGTAGGCAAAACGATTTCGCCGGTATCAGGCAGGGAAGTAAAAAAAGATGACGTGCCTGATGTAGTGAAAGCAATAAAGGAACGTAAAACGGGAGACAAGGTTTTGTTACTGGTAGCATTTAAGAAACATCATAACAGGGATGTAAAAGAAGAATTGAAGATATTAATGCAAAAAGGATTTTCAAGAATAGCTTTTCACTACGGTTCCTGGGACGGGCCTTTGGAAATTATAAGAATTGAGGACCTCCAGGAAAAAAAAGAATTACCATCTTACATTGAACATCGTACATCGTATGTACTTGTTGACAGGTTGCTTGTAAAAGACTTTGATGAAGATGATGATCATCGTATGTCCGACTCCGTTACCACCGCTTTTTATGAAGGCGAAGGAGAAGTGATCCTGGAAATAAATGGATCTGAAACTTTGCATTTTTCAAATAAATTTGAGCTTGACGGAATAAGATTTGAAGAGCCCGTTCCTAATTTATTTTCTTTTAATAATCCGTATGGAGCCTGCCCTGTTTGCGGAGGTTTTTCGCTGGTGCTTGGCATTGATCCGGATTTGGTGATGCCGGACAAAAGATTGAGCGTTTATGAAAATGGTGTTGCTCCATGGCGCGGAGAAAAATTAGGT
>JBDTMP010000311.1:0-5487 GCA_039934215.1 Ginsengibacter sp. | reverse complement strand
GCTTTTTACTTTCTACAAAAAGCTTTTCGCAATCATTAGTTTTTGGAAATGAAAAAACAAGAGTTGAAGTTGGTATAAATATCGGCCCATCATTTTTTCTTGGCGACCTCGGTGGTCACCGTGGCAAGGGCACTACTTTTATAAAAGATGTAAACGTTCCTTTAACCAAAATAATGAAAGGAGTGTTTGTAACTGTTTACCCTAATGAGTGGCTTGGCGTAAGAGCGGCGGCAGAAATAGGGCAGGTTGAGGGCGAGGACAGAATTATTGATACAAAAGGTGTAAACGAGTTATGGAGAAAACAAAGAAATCTTGATTTTAAATCCAATATATCTGAAGCGTATGTCGCAGCAGAAGTATTTCCGCTGATGTTGTTAAATGCCTCTCATGACGATTATAAACCAAGGCTACGTCCTTACGGAGTAATTGGCGTTGGTGTTTTTCATTTTAATCCCAAAGGATCTCTTACTGATGCAAATAACAAAAAAACCTGGTACGATCTCAAGCCCTTACACACCGAAGGTGAAGGATTTGCTGAATATCCGCAGAAAAAAGATTATGCACTAACTCAGCTAAATATTCCAATGGGCGTGGGTGCGAAATATTTAATTTCAGACCGCGTAAACCTGAGCTTTGAAGTGTTATTGAGAAAAACATTTACCGATTATATTGACGATGTAAGTACGGAATATATTGACCCTGTCTATTTCGACAAATATTTATCTCCTGCTGATGCGGCCATAGCAAAAAGAATTCATGATAAAGTAGTTGGTATTGTAGTTCCATCTCTTACCCGTAATTCACCCGATGTGCAGAGAGGAAACCCAAATCAAAATGATGCTTACTTTACTTTCTTTTTAAAATTTGGTGTAAGGATAGGCGCAATTTATGAAAGCCTCTATGACAGGAGTGCAGCAAGCCACATGAAATGCCCTGCAAGATTTTAGTGAAATGCAAAAAATATTTCTGACAGAAATAAATATATAAAGGCGAGGTATATAATAAAAGTTAATCCTGGATAGACGATGCCTGTTCAAGCGCCGTAAACCCCTGAAACCACAAATTTTTAACTTTGTTACTATGCTTTGTCTTTTCTTATTCTCGCACTGTTCCTGAGTTCTTCTTTTAAAAAGCCAGCTGTAAAACTTACTGTATTCTTAGCAAGTTCTTCGGGTGTTCCTTCAAATAATATTTTTCCGCCGCCGTCACCTCCTTCAGGGCCGAGGTCAATAACATGATCAGCGATTTTAATAATGTCCATATTATGTTCTATCACTAAAACAGTGTTACCCCGGTCAACAAGTTTATTTAATACATCTGCGAGATGCTGTATGTCCTGGAAGTGAAGACCGGTGGTTGGTTCATCAAGAATATAAAAAGTTTTGCCGGTATCCCGTTTACTTAATTCAGTTGACAATTTCACACGTTGCGCTTCACCGCCACTAAGTGTTACAGCACTTTGGCCAAGTGTTATATAGCCGAGACCTACCTCCTGCAACACTTTTATTTTACGATAGATAAAAGGAACATTTTGAAAAAATTCTACAGCTTCATCAACTGTCATTTCAAGAACATCGCTAATGGATTTTCCTTTATATCTTATTTCGAGTGTTTCGCGGTTGTATCTTTTGCCGTTACATTTTTCACAATGAACATATACATCCGGCAGAAAATTCATTTCTATTACACGCATTCCACCGCCTTCGCATAAATCGCATCTTCCGCTTTTTACATTAAAAGAAAAGCGACCAGGTTTATAGCCTCTTATTTTGGCTTCAGGTACTTCCGCGAATAATGTGCGGATATCTGTAAAAAATCCACAATAGGTTGCTGGATTACTACGAGGTGTACGGCCAATGGGAGACTGGTCAATTTCAACAACTTTATCAATGTGCTCAAGTCCCTGAACACTTTTGTAAGGCAGCGGGGTCATTTTGCTTTTATAAGCATGAATACTTAAAATAGGATAAAGCGTTTCGTTTATTAAAGTTGATTTTCCACTGCCACTTACCCCGGTCACGCAAATAAATTTGCCCAGGGGGAAATTTACATTTACATTTTTTAAATTATTTCCTGAAACTCCTTTTAAACTAAGTACATGCCCATTGCCCTTTCTTCTTTGAGGAGGAATTGCAATTTGCTTCTCTCCATTTAAATAAGCGGAAGTGAGCGTGTCAAGTTTTAAAAGGTCTTTTGGTACGCCGCTCGCTACAACCTCACCTCCATGCTTACCCGCCATTGGCCCAATATCGATTAAATAATCTGCTGCGAGCATTATGTCCTTATCGTGCTCCACTACAAGCACACTATTCCCTATGTCTCTTAAATTTTTAAGAGCGTTTATTAACTGGTGATTGTCTCTTTGATGTAAGCCAATACTGGGTTCATCCAGTATATAAGTTATCCCTTGCAATTGAGATCCTATCTGCGTGGCAAGCCTTATGCGCTGAGACTCACCGCCGCTAAGGCTTTTTGATGGACGGCTTAGCGAAAGATATGTTAGCCCAACGTCCAATAAAAACCCAACTCTTTCCCTTATTTCTTTTAGAATATCTTTTGCAATAACATTTTGACGGCTGGTCAATCGCTTTTCAATGCCGGTAAACCAGTCCAGTAATTTATTAAGATCAAGACTGCTTAACTCAGCAATATCTTTTTCATTTACTTTAAACCAAAGGCTTTCTTTTTTTAATCTTTTTCCATCACATCCGTTGCAAACTTTTAATTGCATGAATTTTTCTACCCAGGCTCTTAAAGAATCTGTGGTGGTAGATGACCCGAACCATCTTTTGATCATATTTACGACACCTTCGTATTCTCCCGTATAAGAATTATTTTCTGGAATACTTACACTTTCATCATCCACCTGCAGGTAATCATCATCGTTACGATCTGTTAGGTCTTCAGTTCCATACAATAAAAAATTCAATGTCTTCTCCGGCAAATCCGAAACAGGTTTGTCCAGGCTAAATTTCATTTTTTTCGCAATTGCCTGAACCTGTTTAAAAACATAGGCTTCACGTTCTTCGCCAAGCGGCGCTATGGCGCCCTCATTAATACTCATGCTGGCATCCGGTATTATGGCATCAAGGTTTACCTGGTAAACATTACCCAATCCTTTGCAAACGGGGCATGCCCCATAAGGGGAGTTAAATGAAAAAGTGTTTGGCGAGGGCTCTTCATAACTAATACCTGAATCCTCACACATAAGTTGCCGGCTATATTGAATCTGCTCGTTATTATCATTCAACAATAAAAATAACAGTCCGTTGCCAAGCTGTAAGGCTTTCTGAACACTTTGACCGAGCCTAACCTTTTGTTCTTCGGAAACCTGCAACCTGTCTACTACCAGTTCAATGTCATGAATTTTGTACCTGTCAACCTGCATTTTTGGTACAAGGTCTTTTATATCACCATCCACCCTCACTTTTAAAAACCCTTTTTTTCTTACATCTTCAAAAAGTTCGCGATAGTGCCCCTTACGGCCCCGAACCAATGGTGAAAGAAGGCTTATTTTTTTATCTTTAAACCGTTGCAAAATATTTTGAAGTATTTCCTCCTCACTCCATTTCACCATTTTTTTACCGCTATTGTAGCTAAAGGCCTCCCCGGCACGTGCAAATAATAACCGAAGAAAATCATACACTTCCGTAACTGTCCCAACAGTGCTCCTGGGATTTTTATTAGTAGTCTTTTGTTCTATGGAAATTACAGGGGATAGGCCGGTTATTTTATCAACGTCCGGCCGTTCCATATCGCCCATAAACTGCCGGGCATACGCTGAAAAGCTTTCCATATAGCGGCGCTGACCTTCCGCATATATTGTATCAAATGCAAGGGAAGATTTTCCGCTTCCGCTAATTCCTGTTATAACTACAAGCTTATTTTTTGGAATTGAAATATCAATGTTTTTGAGATTGTGCTCTCTTGCCCCGTATACCTCTATTTTTTCCTCTTCAATATCGATAGAAGTGGGGGTCTGCTGCTTCACTTTTACCATAATATAATATACAAAATTAGGATTTAAAAAGTTACCCGGTTTTAGAATGGCTAATTTTAAGAATACCAGTGTAACAAAAAACCGCCAATGAAAAGTGGCGGTTTTGAAAATTATATTTTAAAATATTATTGCTTACTGAATTTTTTCATAAAACTGTTATCAGTCATCTGTAAGTTAATAAAGTAAGTTCCCTTCGCAAGATTGGTGACATCAACCGGTATTGTATTAATTCCCTGCTGCAGGTTTACCTGGCTTCTATAAACATTTCTGCCGTTAAGGTCTGTAATGCTTATTTGTCCATTGTCATTTTTTTCGACATTAACATCAATTAATAATTTATTGTTAACAGGATTAGGGTATATTGAAAAATTCAGGCGCTCTAAATTCTTTACACTTTTTACCATACTGTATTTTGTCGTATTATCAATATCGACTATCATTAACCGGTAGTAATTAAATCCTTTTGCGGGAACTGGATCAACAAACTGATATGAACGCTGTGTACTACTGTTACCTGCGGCCGCAACCTGCCCTATTTGTGAAAAGTGAATTCCATCGAAGCTGCGTTCAATGCCGAAATATTTAGAATTGAGTTCCTGCGATGTGGACCAGCTGATTGAATTTACGGAACCGTTTCTTTTCGCATTAAAAGTTAATAGTGTAACAGGAGTTATCGAAGCGGAAATAACTGTTATATCATCCAGGCCGAATGAATTTCCAAAATCACTCACACCTTCAAAACCAATTTGAATTGTTTGCCCTGCATAAGCCGAAAGATCAATTGATTCCATTTTCCATTCCGGGGTTGTAAACGCCGGATCATAACGCTGAAAGCCTTTTAGCCTTGTCCATGTTACCCCTTTGTCAGCAGACACACTTACATACATGCTATCGAGTTGAGTATCGAATAAATTATCATGACTCATAAAAAATTCAACGCTATTTGATGTTCCGTTTGTAAGCGTTACACAATTACTGTAAAGGCGTGACTTTGTTCCGGGAGGATAATCATAAGCATCGAACAAAAAGAAATTGGTAGGGCTATGTGGTACAAGAGCGTCAGTCTGGTCAGCGTTAGTGTAGTCACCGGATTGCAGAAACCAGGCCTGGTCGATTGCTATTGGCGACACATAGCTTAATACGGGAAGAGTTCCTTCTGCATCTTCAACAGCGGGGAACGTGGTGATTGTCTCAGCAGTAAATGTTTGTGTAACAGCCGTATCATTGTTAACTATTGGATCTCCTGCCAATACTACAAAAGCAGTATCATCATTGGTTCCGGGATTATTGAGATTCACATCTGTAAAATCAATGCTTTCAATATTACCTGGTGCTATGGCCCCCGTATTGTTTATCGTGGAGAGATAAGAATTGGCACCGCTTATTTTTAAAGTTACAGCAGCAGCGCCTGGAGCAATGGCTGTATTTCCTGCATTTTTAATGGTAACTGAAAACTTTTGCGGAGTGCCATAACAGGAAGTACTTGC
>JBDTMP010000310.1:0-2575 GCA_039934215.1 Ginsengibacter sp. | reverse complement strand
TTCAAAGGCACTAATTATTACAGGCTTTCAATGGTTGATCTTGATGGAAAAATGAGCTATAGTAAAACGGTCGCGGTTAATGTGAAAGTTACACATAGCTTTACGACAGGGTATGCAAGATTATCATCAGAAACTAAAAAAATAAATTTCACATTGAACAGCGATCGAGAGCAAAGTGTAAGAGCAGCAATAACCGATGTTACCGGTAGAATTTATTTTACAGAGTCTCTTCAGTTGCAGGCTGGAACTAATTCATTTAATAAAAACATTCCTGCATTCAGTAAAGGAATTTATTATTTAAAGTTTTCTACGGATGAGGAATTGATCACAAAAACACTTTTGGCAGAATAAAAATTTTACAGAGAATAGAAATTTGTAATGGATAATCAATTTTGAATTTTGGAACGTCCCTTCACTCCGGTGAGGGGATTTTTTTTGATTCTTAAAATGAAAACCTACTCCGGGTTACGATCAGTAACCGGCAAAATTCATGTTACAATTTTATGGCGGGTATCTTCGGAGATGTTTTCAATCGTCCATTCTATCTTTTTTTCAAAATCATGCTGGCGCACCATACAATTTTGTTTCGAGCAAATGCGGCATGAGAATTCTTTACATCCATCTGAATGAACGAAAAATTCCACAGCTTCACCAAATTCGTTTCTGATAAGCTCTGCGAGAGCTTCAATTTCAACATGAGCTTCATTTACATTCAGGTACCAGGGAACCGTCAGGTGACAATCGCAATGTAACGTGCTGCCATATTTAATGATACGCAGGTTATGAATATCAATCCAGTTTTCACGCCGGTTATTATTCAGCAGATTAACCAGGTTATCCAGTAATTTTTTGTCAGCTTCATCCATTATACCGGCAACGGATGTACGCACAATTTGATAACCGGTATAGATAATAATTAATGCAAAAAAACAAGCGATTACGCTATCAATCCAAAGCCATTTTGTAAAATAAAGCAGTAGTAATCCAGCGAAAATTCCAACCGTGCTATAAGTATCACTTTTCAAATGCTTTCCACCCGCAATCAATTGCAGGGAATTATTTTTTTTGCCCGTGGAAACACATATTATACCGGTAACATAGTTCACGATCGCTGTAATGCCTAGCAAAATAATTCCAAAATCGATCTTGGAAATTTCCGGAGGATGAGAGAAGTTTTTAATGGATTTATAAATAATAAAAAAACCGGCCACAGTGATAAGCGTACCCTCAATTGCAGCAGATATAAATTCAATTTTACCGTGGCCGTATGGATGCGTTTGATCTCGTGGCTTTGAGGAAAGATGAAGACTATAAATTCCAATAAGACCTGCCACTATATTTACAATACTCTCCAGCGCATCAGTGAGAATAGCGAGTGATTGGGTTATGTGCCACGCAATAATTTTTATAATAAATAAAATGATCGCAACAAGCGTAATTAATTTTTGAAGTCTGAGATTTTCCTTTGCCCCGATCAAAATCTATCTGTATTTTTTTGTACGTGCAAAATACAATAATACCACCTATCCATAATAGCTGCTTTTTACATAAATATTATAGTAGCTTAATCATCCAATACGTGCAAGTTCACAGAATAGGATTTCTTCAAAATGTAAACATTTGCACGTACTAAACATTACATTTGCGAAATGCGCAAAACTTTAAATATTCTATCCAACTCGTTTCGGCTAACCATGCAGGAGCTTATGGTAAATAAGTTACGCACCTCACTTTCATTAATAGGAATTTCATTCGGGATCTTCTGTATAATTGGCGTATTGGCAACAGTTAACAGCCTTGAAATGAACATTCAAAATCAAATAAAAAGTCTTGGCACCAATACAATTTATGTGGACAAATGGAATTATAGCGGCGGCCCCGATTATCCCTGGTGGAAGTATGTAAACCGGCCCGTACCTAAATTCAGCGAGGTTGCATTTATTAAAGAACGCAGCCAGCTATCTACTAAAGTTGCATTTTTTATAAGAACACAAGGCACTATTCAATATGAAGATTTTGCATTAGAAGGAGTTGATCTTTATGGAATAAGTGAAGAAGAAAATGATATTCAACCAGTGACGATTGCCTTTGGAAGATTTATTTCAGGAAATGAGTTTGCCTCCGGAAGTCCTGTTGTAGTTATGGGATATGATAATGCGGAAAATTTATTTGGAAGCCCATCGCTTGCTATAGGAAAACAAATAAAAATAAAAGATAAAGCTGCCACTGTTGTTGGAGTTATAAAAAAAGTAGGGAAGAGCCTTATAGGATGGAACTATGATGCGTCCGTGATGTTATCGTATCGCTTCGCCAGGCAGATATTTAATGAGGACAACAGTAGTCCTGCAATAATGGTGAAGGGAAAAGAAAACGTAACATCAGTCGCTCTTGCGGATGAGTTGGAAGGCGTAATGCGATCCATAAGAAAGCTTGGCCCAAAGCAGGAAGACAATTTTACCTTGAATCAAATAAGCAGTTTTAGTGATAAAGTAAGCTCCCTTTTTTCCAGCATCAATCTCGGTGGTTGGGCCATTGGTGTTTTAAGCCTTGTGGTGGGTGCATTTGGAATAGCAAA
>JBDTMP010000309.1:0-3783 GCA_039934215.1 Ginsengibacter sp. | reverse complement strand
CATGCCGATGTGCTGTTGCCACAGGGAAATTATGCTGCCCGTATCGTGCAGGATGGAGAGCATTTACTCGTATATAATTTTTTCTATGCTTATGGAAAAATTGATGCATTGAGGGTATTGCCGCCCCCAAAAGAACTTGGTACCGACAATAAAGGAAGGTTGGTATTAAAAAGTTATTACCGCTGGGAGCAGATGACAAAAAAAACAATTAGTCAGGAAGAACTGGGGGAAGTGCAGCATTTACTTTCTAACACGACAGCCTCTTCAACTATTGAACCCGGTAAATGGACGTGCGGATCACGAAGCGGTTACGAAGTGTTTTGTTTTCAGAAACCTTCAGCAGGTTTTATATGGGAAGGCTTACTAACGGTGGAGGGTATGGGTAAGCTGGGTTTGGTAAGCGATATTGACCAGGATGGAAATGGTTATTTTATTTCATTTGACGTTTCCAACGGCCTCCTGCAAATAAGAGCCTGGGGTTTTAACCCACTAAACAACCGGCAGAATTTTATTTTTACTGATATCCAGTCCGGGGTTTTTAATATAAATGGGAAAAACTTTTTTCATTTCAGGCTTATCCGGTACGGCAATTATATTGAGCTGTCAATAGATGGGGAAGTAAAGCTTACATTAATGGATTATACTTTTTCAGGAAAAGGGCTCGGCCTGTATTCTGCATCATCTGTTATTTCTTTGCAAGAATCAACCGTAAAAACATTACCCGACCCGAAGGATGAATATGCGAGCCAGGAAGAGGCTGGAAAGCTGACCGCTTAGAAGTACCCCCGTTTCAATCCATAATAATTCAAAAACATAATTTAGAAGATTGCCTCACGAACTTTCACAAATCCATTGCAAGGTGGCACCTAAAAAATTTGTAACTTTCTCATAGGATATTTTATCCAATCATACTCTTTATTAAAACGAATTATTTTGAAAAATAAAATCATGCCTTTAATGATATCCGGTGTTTTAATATCGTTGTCGGCCCTCGCTCAAACAACTGAAAAATCATCTCATCCTAAACTGGATGCCTTGTTTCCTCATAGCAAGAATACCACTGCAACAAGTAATATTCCAGACAGCACACGATCATCTCCCACAAATATTGTTACAGACAACAGTGCTATCACTTCCGGAAAAATTACTAACACTACTTCAACGCCGGCTGCAAATATTGTTACAGATAACAATACCATTTCGTCCGAAAAAATTCCTGGTAATACATCGGCGCCGGTAACGGATGTTGCGGCAGATAACAACATCAAGCCCACAGGCACGGTTACTTATCAAACCGCGCCGCAACAGCAGGTGCAGGCACGACCTGTGCAAAAAGGAATTTATAATGATAACAGGTTGGGCAGTAGCACCGAACAATACAACACCTACGAAAAAAATGATAATGGCGCCGGTGCCGTCACGACCAGACCCAAATAGTTATTTTATCAAACTTTTAGAGGATGAGAGATGGCATCCTGAATATGTTTATTGCTGTGCACCTATACCGCCCGAACCACCATTCAATCTTTTATTTTCATCTTCCGCTGATGCTTTTCTTTGCCTTGCAGCTTTTACCTGCGAATTACCAAAGCGGTATGAAAAATTTACTTTTAATTGCTGGCTTTCAAAATTGCCGCTGGCTTCCAAATGACTTCCGCCAAAGTCGCTGATACCTTTCCATTGCAGCGTTTTGAAAACATCGGTGAAGCTTACTTTTATATTACCAGCACCTTTGAATAATTTTTGCTGTACGCCGGCATCTATAAATCCAAGGGACTTGCTTTTAAAAGTGCCGCCCCATACAGTAGGTGAATTAAAAAATCCTGAAAGTTCAAATGAGGGCCCTTTTTTTACGCTAAAAGTTTGCTGTGTATAAAATGAAAAAGCATCCACATTCACGTTGATTGTTTTACCCGCGCCAAAGTCGGCCCGGTATGCTGAATGATAGCCGTTGAATGTTGCGAAGGCGCTCCACCATTTCGTGATGGTAAGAGGGGCGCTTATATTCAGGCTATAAATATTTTGTGTTGCCAGGTTCTTCTGGGTTAAAAAGCTTTTGTTTCCCAGCGTATCTATTATTTGCGCAAAATAATCTTTGATGTGGCTGTAGCTTACAGAGGTTACATACTTATAAAGAAAGGTGTGCGAAAGCTGGAAGCTGTTGGTGTATTGAGGATTTAAAAAAGCATTTCCTTTGCGATAGGTTAGTTCATCAAGCTTGTCTTCAAAAGGGTTCAGATTCTGGTAGCTGGGGCGGTCTATGCGCCTGCTATAACTTAGATTTAAAGTATTTTTTTGATTCACCATATAAGTAATCGCGCCGCTCGGGAAAAAATCGGTATAGTTGCGTTTCACAAGGTTATCCGGTTGTGGAGTATTGCTTATGAGGTCGCCTTTGCTTTTTGTATTCTCCATTCTTACGCCTGCCTGTATGGTAGTTTTTTTACTTAACGGGCGGTTATAATTTACATATAATGCCTTTACATTTTCATCATAATTAAATTTATTGCTGCGGTCGGGGTCTTTTACATTATTGTTTCCATATACATTATAAAAGTCAAAAGTATTTTTAGTTTGCACATCGGTTAACTTACCTCCAAAACCCAATTTGCCTTTTTGAAAAGGCTGCTCATAATCTATTTTAGCAGTATAGATATCAATATCAGTCGGTGTGTTATTCCTGTAAATTCTTTGATCTAATAAAATATCAGTGATAGGGGTTCTGTAATAATTAGGCTGGTAACTGGTTCCCCTTCTCCGGAAATTCACAAGGTCTGCATCTATATTTAATTCTCTCCCGCTGGTATCAGCATACCGGTAATTAATATTATAATCAACATTATTCCGCGAGCCTGGCAAATCATTGCTGGCATATAAAATCCTGTTAGGAATACCTGTGTTTTTTGGTGTAATCACTGTATTGCTGCTGGTGCTGTTTTTTGAGTCATTAAAATTAGCGGTTACCATCACACCTATAATATTTTTGGTATTGATAGAGTAATCTAACCCGGCCTTTACATTATGGCTTGTGTTATCATTTACGTTAATGCTTTGCTGGTCATAGATACTATCATTCTGTACCCGGTAGAGGTTGAAAAGATTTCTTGACTTGCCAAAATTGTTACTATAGTTACTGAAAAGATTTATTTTTTTATTACGGTAGTTAAGACTTAGCGAATTGTTGTATTTAGGAGTATGGCCAAATGCAACCCCGGTTGATATGTTTCCGTTTGCGCCATAATTTTTATTTTTTTTCAGCCTGATGTTAATAATACCTGCGTTTCCTGAAGCATCATATTTTGCCGATGGATTAGTGATCATTTCGATGGATTCTATATCCGCTGAATTAATGGAGCGCAGATAGGCAGCAAGATCTCCGCCGCCCATTTGCGTTGGTTTTCCGTCAATATAAATTTTCACGCCGTTTTTTCCCTGCATAGAAATATTATCATCTTTATCTACAGATACCCCGGGAGATTTTTGTAAAAGCTCGAAGGCATTGCTGCCCGTTGCGTTAATGCTGTTCTCTACATTAAATACTGTTTTATCTGCTCTCACTTCTATCATCGGCTTTTTAGCCTGCACAGTTACGGCTGCAAGCGATGTACTGCTTTGTGAAAGCATAAGAGGCGAAACGGTAATTTCCTGGCCTTCGGTTACAATGAATTTTGAAGAATAATTTTTAGCGTGTCCGATAGACGTTGCAGAGAGCAAATAACTACCTGGCTTGATCGCTAACATTTTAAAACCGCCAGTGGCAGCAGTTACGGCCGTTTTAGCAAG
>JBDTMP010000308.1:0-14349 GCA_039934215.1 Ginsengibacter sp. | reverse complement strand
ATCGACCGCAAAATCTACGGCTGAGTTATCCATGAGAGGTATTTAATTTGGTATTCCAATTTTTAAAAAGAAGACCATGAAAAAATCTTTTAGTTTTTGTCCTATCATCTTCAGCCCTTTAGCCATTGTGTAATGCGACAAGAACGCATCCTACTTTTCCGGCAAAGCGGAATTTTCCGACACAGCCGGAAAAGTCGAACGCAGTGATGAGGCGAAAATAGTATTAACAGTATCAGTCAAGTATCCTTTTTACACCACGATGATGAGAATGATACGCGAAGTGGAAAAATAACTAACAAGGCCTGCAATGTCAGCAGGCAAACGATTTTTTACAACTCTGTCCAAAGTGTGATTGAACAAGGCAGAATTTTTTGTCATGCTCTCAAAAGTTTTCACTAAGAGTAAATTTCCTTTTTGAAATTGTTCCTCTTTGTCTCTGGTAGAAAAACTTTTATCGCTTACATCTTCAATGTAAAGATTGGCTTGTGGAATAAAAAAGTCGGGATGAAAGGCAAAGTCCTTTACATTCAGTAAAGGTTCATACTCATATTCTATGCTGTGCCTGTGAAACCAATCGGCATAAACTGTTCAGACTTGGAACGAACTTTTGTTCCGTCAAGGGTTGTGAAATACTTGCCATCTTTCGATAAATATTTTTTGTCTTTGTTTCCTAAATATATTTTATCGATGATGTAATCTAAAATGTATCGTTTGAGCCGAAGTAAAAATTCCGTATCGTCACATTGCTCAATCAAAAGTTTATGAACAACTTCAAAAACTGTTTCGGGTGCCACGTGTTTTGAAAGCTCATCTTCTTCATCGCGTTTTTCATCTCCGATAATTCTAAACTTGTTGTGAAACTCGTTTACTCCATAGTTCCTTAAAATGCTGTAACAAAAACTGTGAAATGTTTTTATTGTTAAGCCGTCAATCCATTTATATTTCTTCTTATGTAAAAAACGCTCCTTATCTTTCTCCAACTTGCTTATTCGTTTGTCAACCAGCATACTTTCATATTCCTTTGTTGTGTCTGCTGACATGATTAGGCGGTCAATCATTTCGTTGGTGGCATTTTTAGTAGAAGTGATAGCAAGAATGTTTGAAGGACTTACCTCTTTCTCCTCAATCAAATAAATAAGTTTTTGTAAAAGGGTTTTTGTTTTTCCTGAACCAGCGCCTGCTAAAACTAAAAGCCGGCTGTCTCCGCTCACAACGGCTTCTGTTTGATTATCATTTAAGTTGCCTATATCTGTTTTTATTGAGGTCACAATTAAATTTAAATCTTTGAACTAAATTTCAGTTTTGGATAAATGCAACATAAGGCAAATTATTTTCTGCAAAACCCACAGCATTTGGCCCAGGAGCCGTTGCAATTGCTAATCCTCTTCATAAAAAACTATTTTGTTTTCAGATAAAAACTCTTTTATAACGTCAACATGAAGGCACTGCCCTAAATGAATGAAAGAATAATCTGATACTTTTTTTATTTTATTTTCTACGAGAATGTCTTTGTCAATAATGTCAAAACCAAGGTGAAGATGTTTTGTAGAAAACTGCATGCCATAGATAATTCCATTTTCATTAAATAACGGCCCGCCGCTTTGTCCTTTTAAGCCTGGCGTACTTAGCTCTATTCCGTACAACTTATTTTCTTCAACTAAAAACCTGGTTAACATACCATCAATTGGAAACCGTGGTGAGGTTTGCATTCCGGCAGTTGTCCACTCGATATCATCGGTCTGGTCGTTGTACCTAAAATTGGTAAATTCAGGAAAGGGAAACCCAAGCCGGCAGAGGATATTGCCTTGCCTTATTTTCGAAGAATCTTTTAAAAATTTTCCATAGCCTTTGTAATGAAGAGTCTTATAGCCATTAAACTTTAAAATGGCTATATCATATTTTGGATGAACATGCCAGGTAAAGCCAGACATGCTGTCAACGCAATCAACGAAGGTGTTTTTTATTTGAACGACTGTTTCAGAAGTATATTTATATTTCATCTCAAGCCCCTTCAACCTTATTTTAAATTTGCCATCCTGAGCAATTTTTTCCCGCTCTTTTTTAAACTCTAAGAAGGTTTGATTGATCTTTTCCGAGGATGCAAGCAATTCGATTACATGCTTACAAGTGATTGCATATCCTTCGTCGTTTACGAAAAAGAGTGTTGAAGATCCCGGTGATATTTGTTTGCCTGCATAAGTCCTTATAATAGTATTTAAAGGCCTTGTAAAATTTGAAACTGCTTCAATTGAATTTTCAAACATAGTAAGTCATTTAAAAGAAAACCCCGCAAACAATTGCAGGGCCTTTTGCTAATTTCGTAATTCCCCTTCCAGGGTTAGGGATTTTAATAATTCCTTAACCGCATCTCAACTCTCCTGTTCTTTGCCCGACCGGCGGCGGTCTTATTATCTTCAATAGGTTTGTCTTCTCCATATCCTGTAGCAACGATCCTGCTTTCATCAACTCCATTTTCAACCAGGTATTGTTTTACAGAATTCGCCCTGCTATCTGATAATTTCTGATTTAGCTCGTTGCTACCTGTATTATCAGTGTGGCCATCTACGTCAATTTTGTACGATGGATTATCCGTCATTATTTGAGCTACGTCTTTTAATGATTTAAAAGATTTAGCCAGAAGTTTTGCGCTTCCTGTAGCAAAGAAAATATTTTGTGCCGCTTTATTAATTTTTTCAACAACTACTACATCAATTACCGGGCATCCAAAATTCGATGCTGGGCCGGCCTCGTTGGGGCATTTATCTTCCTCATCGTTTACGCCATCGCCATCTTTATCAGGAACCGGGCAACCCTGGTAGCGGGCGACTCCCGGAATATTAGGACATTTATCTTCTTCATCATTTATGCCGTCCTTATCAGTGTCTGGTATAGGACAGCCCTGGTATTTGGCAAGACCTGCAACCTCGGGACATTTATCATCTTTATCAGCAATACCATCGCCATCGCGATCAGGGCAACCTTGTAAAGCGGCAAGGCCAGCCGCGTCAGGACATGCGTCGAGGCTATCAACAATTCCATCTCCATCACGGTCTTTAATCTCGGGTATTTCAACAACTTTGGGAGCTACGTCTTTTTTCTCCTTTATGTTAGACACAATTCCTACACTGTGTGTGAAATGATAACTTGCATTTTCTGTAACCGGTATGCGGTATTGAGAGTTAAGAAGTATAAAGCCTTCTCTAAAAAAGTTTATTTGCAATCCCAGGCCCACAGGTGCGAAAGCGGCAAAATATTTTTTATAGTTGCTGGCGCCAATACCCAGATCTATATACGGAGTAACCCAGTATTTGTCTGTCAGTAATTTGAGATTAACACTAGCAGTGCTTTCAAGTAAAAAAGTATTTTCATTGAATGCGGGCTGATTTTTAATTGGATAGTCTAAAAATGACCCTTCCAGTGATGCTATAAAATCTACATGCTCACTCAACCCTGAAAGGTAATTTATCGCCATACCAGCATGTTGGCGTTTCGTATTAAATAAATTTTTTGCCTTTATGACATTTACCAGGCCACTGCTTCTTATGTCAGAGGCGGTTTCAAAGTCATTTAAGATAAAGCTTACCCCAAGACCCCTGGTTTTCTTATAGCTTTCATTTTGCGCATAGGAGGTTATAAAAAAGGAGGTTATAATAAATAGTAAAATTAATTTTTTCATATTTGGGTGTGTTTGCTTTCAAACAAAAATAGAGTCTTACGCCCAAAGGAGAAAATTAAATAATCAACAGAAGTGTTCACGCGAGCTATAAAATGTTATCAGAATTATTTAGCAGGAAAGTGGAACTAAGGTTAGTCCCGAACTAAATGATTTTTTAGGACTTCAACCTTAACTCTTGTTAAGCCCCGGGAAATATAGCCAAGTTCTTTTGCCGCCACCCTTGATAAATCAACAAGTCTTTTATTTTTGAAATGAAGCCGATCATTTATTTTTAATACCACAGATCTGTTATTTCTTAAGTTAGTAACCTTTATCCATGTGCCTAAAGGAAGTACATTACATGCAGCAGAATATTTTTCTGAGCTGTATATTTCGCCACTTGCAGTTCTGCGTTTGTCAAATTTTTTGGCATAATAGCTTGCAGTACCATATTTAATTACCGGCGCCGGGGAAGGAGTTGAAGATTTATGCTTCGCTTTTTTTTGAGCATTGGAATACGAAAAAAAAAGCGCTGCAAACATTAATACAAGTAAAATAGATTTCATAATTATACTATTCAAATGCACAGCAGCGAACTTAACTGCGTATTATAAAACGAATAATTTATTTATTTATTTGCAAAATATTTTTCTGCGTAATATTTATCCTCGTTATAAATATCATCATAAAAAACCACTTTATTATTTTTAGCCTCACAGGTATAATATTGTATGTAAAGAGGTAATTTGTTTTTTAACATGATGCGTTTCCTGCTCTTATTACCCAGCCATGTTTTTATTGAATCTTCATTATATGAAATTTTTTGTCCTTTATCCATATTGAGGCTATCATTTCTTGCAATAAAATAGGCAAGCTCCTGCCAGTTTTGAACACGCACGCATCCATGACTTAATGCCCTGAAAGAATTTTTAAATAAGTATCGCTGATTTGTATCGTGCAAATAAACACTAAAAGGATTATTGAAATTGAATTTAAAAATACCGAGGGCATTGTCGTCCCCACTACCCTGCTGTACTTTCCATGGAATACCCTTTTTATATTTTGCCCAGTTCACAGTATAAGGATTTACACTTTCTCCTTTCAGGTCAACAAGACTAAAACCTTTCCTGGCAAGATAGCCAGGATCTTTCTGTAAGGCAGGCAGTATGTCATTTTTAATGATGCTTGAAGGGATGGTCCATTGCGGATATGTGACCATATCGGTAATTTGAGAAGTAAGCACCGGCGTACGTGTGGTTGGCTTTCCCACGATTACTTTCGACACGAGAATAAGACTATCATGATCCCATACTTTTAAATAAAAGCCCGGTAAGTTGACCCATATATAGCTCGGTGGAAGCACAGGTGAACGTTTATAACGATCAAGCGTAATGGCAATTCTTTTAAATTTTTCAACATCGGATGAATTTAAAAAAGTTATTAGCCTGGCGGTAATTTTTCCATCCTGTTTAATGTTATTATTACGCTGAAATTTTTTTATTTCTTTGTTTAATAAAAGAGAATCAGGGAGCAAAATATTTTTATCTGCCGCGCTGCTTTCTGAAAGTCTTTGCTGAAGAGTTTTAATAAGGTTTAGAGAATCCTTCTGCGGATAACGTATGTACACGTACCTGGTAGTATCCATGGAATCAACAAAACTTTTTAATGATTTTTTTAATAATTGATAGTCCGCTTTTGTTGGTTCAACATTATTAAAAACAGCCGTCAAAGCATTTAAATTTTCTGCTGTTTTCAGGTTCTTCACAAATAATGAATCGATAAATTTCTTCTTTGATATTATTGAAACGCTGTCGGGCAGCATTCTTCCCTCTTTAAGATCCTTAATCGTTTTCATAAATGCATCGCTAAGCAACAGGTCGGCTTTCGTCCATAAAACTGCATCCTTTTTTGCCAGCGTATCTTCATTAAATCTTTTTCTTAACAATGACAGGGTTGTAAAATGGTAGTCATCCGGGTAAAGGCCATAGTATTTTGATTTTTCAATAAAGTCAAACATGGAATCGGCCAGTGGGTTCCAGTGTTCCTTTTTGCTCCACAGGTTGTGATAATCATTTTCTTTATAAAAAGAATGCACAATATGATTGAGAAATAATTTAATTGAATCGTCAATTTTACCGTCATTGTCATCCGCATATAATAAAACTGATTTTAAATTATCTGAAATCTTATCATCCATTTCTTCAGGCTTTTTTACAATTTCTTTCTTAGCGGGAGCGGTATGGTTTCTGCAGCCATACAAATGAGCAATCACGGTAAGGATAAAAAAAATGTAAATTAGGCGAGTCCTTTTCATTTATTATATGAAATTATTTGTCATGATTTTTTACCTGCTTTTAAAAAAAATAATACATAGAAAAATAAGTTTTTCGATCCGGATATTTTTGTTCTTGCTGATAAATTGTTTTGGGATAAATATACATTCCTCCGCCCAATCAAATGTCGCAAATAAATATGGGTTATATGTGATCGCTGATATAAGTAGTTTTAAAAATTCTATTGCTGCTGATACCAATAAACGCATGATAAATATTCAAAATTGCCTTCCTGGTATAATTGCAGATCTCCGGTATGCAACATCCAACAATTTTATGAAGCAAAAACTATATCCGGCCATACATACCAGTTACCTCCGGCTTGCCGCAGTAAATGCCTTGAAAAAAGTGGTGGACGAATTAAGAAAAGAAAATCTTACATTAAAAATTTTTGATGCATATCGTCCATATTCTACTACGGAAAAAATGTGGGAAGTTGTAAAAGATGATCGTTATGCTGCAGATCCAGCAAAGGGCAGTGGTCACAACCGAGGGATTGCGGTTGACCTCACACTTGTTGACATAATTACAAAAAAAGAATTACCGATGGGAACCGGCTTCGATAATTTCAGTGATACCGCTCACACCGATTTTACTGCATTACCTTCAGCAATCATGCATCACAGGAATATATTAAAGTCAGTTATGGAAAAATATGGCTTCATTAGCCTTGATACAGAATGGTGGCATTTTAGTCTCCCGAATGCAAAGTGTTTTGAGTTGCTCGATTTGTCTTTTGATCAATTAAAAAAGATTGATAGACATCGATAGCAAAAAATATAGGGGCGGCTAAAATGATAATTTATGTCACAAAGGCGTTCAGTTAATATTTATTGATCTGATCAATGAAAGTTGCAATTGATATTTTTAAATCAAATAGGAAAATACCAGGGATGACTGAAACTCAAAAAAGAGAATACAAAATAAGGCTGCAAAATAAATGTAAAGATATAATTGAGAAGCGCATTACAGCAATACACATTGCGATGAAGGATGCTCAGGCTTCAGCCAACAACGAAGAAAAAAGCAGTGCCGGCGATAAGTATGAGACATCCCGTGCTATGAGCCATTTGCAAAAAGACATGCATGCACGACAATTATCTGTTAACATGAAGGAAATTGAGTCCTTACTTTCCGTTGATTGCAATAGACTTTACAACTCCGCCGAAAAAGGAAGTCTTGTAAATTGTGAGGCAATTTCATTTTTCATTGCAGCAGGTTTGGGTAAAATAACTTTTGAGAATGAAACCATTTTTCTTGTGTCACCTTTAGCGCCGGTTTCCAAAATATTGTCTGGAAAAAAAGCAGGCGACATCGTAGTTTTTAATAAGGAAGAATACATCGTAAGAGAGGTGTACTAAGATATTTTCAATTTCTAAAACCTGCAAAAACAAAATGGAGCTTATGCATTACTTTCGTAAAAAAAGATCAATTTAAATTAAGAAACATGAACGATACAAAATTTACTGAAGGCGAAATCCAAACTGCAAAAGGGACTTTAAAATTTGAATTGTATGATGATGATGCGCCGGGTACAGTAGCCAATTTCAAAAAATTAATTGCAGAGGGGTATTATGATGGATTAACGTTTCACCGCGTAATTCCAGACTTTATGATACAGGGAGGATGCCCTGATGGGACCGGAGCCGGCGGCCCGGGCTATACGATAGAATGCGAAACGAAAGGAACCAGGCAACAACACGATCGCGGCGTAATGTCAATGGCGCACAGGGGGCTTAATACCGGTGGCTCACAGTTCTTCATTTGTCACAATCGGTCAAATACAAAACACCTGGACGGAGTGCATACTTGTTTCGGCAAAATAACAGACGGGCTTGATATACTCGATAGCATTAAAGGTGGCGATGTAATGCAAAAAGTTGTGTTAACTTAATCTTTATATGTTCGTTTATTTACAGGATTTATATGAAAAAAATATTCTTCACACTTCTCATTATCGGTCATGTTTGGTGTATAGCATTTGGGCAGGTTGATAGTAGTCTGCTCTATTCAAAAAAGGAAGTGATGATTCCGATGCGGGATGGTGTTAAGTTATTTACAGAAATCATTAGCCCGGTAAATGCCAAAGCTACCCTACCCATTTTAATTACCCGGACTCCCTACGGTGCAAAAACCAATTATCCCTTAAAAGGAACTTTCACACTTGACGACTGGGTCTATGTTGCAAACATGGCGAAAGAGGGATATATTTTTGTTTTACAGGATATCCGTGGGAAATACCAGAGTGAAGGAGCCATGCAAATTCACCAGCCAATAACACATACAAAAGTAAAAGGAGCTATAGATGAAAGTACGGACACCTGGGATACAATTGATTGGCTACAAAAAAATGAAAACAATAATAATGGTAAAGCCGGAATATTAGGAATATCCTACCCCGGCTGGCTTGCATTGGTTGGCGCAGTAGATCCGCATCCTGCCCTAAAGGCATCTTCGGAACAGGCCTGTATGGGTGATTTATTCCTGGGAGATGATTTTCATCATAACGGAGCTTTTCGCCTTAGCTATGGAATGGAATATTCATACCAGGTTGAAAATGATAAGACAACCGATAGCGATTTCCCCTTTCCACAGTATGATCTTTACGACTGGTACCTGCGCCTTGGTTCCCTAAAAAATGTAAATCAAAAATATTTCCGCAATAAAATTGCAACCTGGAACAGTTTCGTAGAACATCCTAACTATGATGCATACTGGCAAAGAAATTCTCCATTACAATATATAGAATATCCTGAAATACCCCAATTACATGTAGGCGGTTATTATGACCAGGAAGATATTAACGGCCCTCAACTCATGTATGCCCACATGGAAAAAAAAGATACATTCAACAGGAATTTTATTGTACTTGGTCCATGGAATCATGGCCAATGGGGAAGAAGTAAAGGAGATAGCCTGGGCAAAATCTCTTTTGAAGTTAATACCGGCGTCTGGTTTCGTGACCTGCAAAAAAAATGGTTTGATTTCTGGTTGAAGGGAATTGGCGATGGAAAATTTGACGAAGCTACCTGTTTCCAAACGGGGAGTAACCAATGGAAGACTTATGAAAGCTGGCCACCCGGCGGAGTAACTGTAAAAAAATTATATGCCGGCCCCGGCCATACAGCTTCATTCACCAGACCGGTATCACAAAATGAATATGTAAGTTATATAAGTGATCCTTCAAAACCTGTTCCGTACCGGACGCTGCCTATTGAAGCAACTTACGGCCAGGGCAGTCGTTGGAAGCCATGGCAGGTAGAAGATCAGCGATTTGTTTCTACACGCCCAGACGTAGTAAGCTTTACCATGGATTCTCTCACGGAAGATCTAACAGTAACCGGTAAAATAAAAGCCCATTTGTTTGCAAGCACAAGCGGCACCGATGCAGACTGGATTGTAAAATTAATTGATGTGTATCCGGGTTTCGATCAAAAAAACTTTTCAATGAGTAGCTATCAATTTCCGGTGGCAATGGAAGTGTTCAGAGGAAGGTTTAGAAAAAGTTTTACCAAACCAGCGCGTTTAATTCCTGGTAAGCCTGAAGAATTTATAATTGATTTGCATGACATTAATCACACTTTTAAAAAAGGGCACCGTGTTATGATACAGGTGCAAAGCAGCTGGTTCCCTTTAATAGACCGGAATCCTCAAAAATTTATTCCAAATATTTTTGAAGCAAAAGAAAGTGATTTTATTAAAGCGGAACAGCGGGTATATATTTCTTCAAAATACCCAAGCTATGTTGAACTACCTGTTATGAATAATTAATACCAAATTATCATCTGTTCAGGTCAAGATTGAGCTATCAGATTATGCCGAAATGAAATAGTACCTGGTGCAAACTTCTTTTTCTGCATCCTATGCTTAAATCTTTTACCCAATTATAAGAAGTATAAAAAAATGGCACAGGCGGTGCCTGTGCCAAAAGAAAATTTGTGTAATGCAACTAAATTACATTCCAAAAAGTAAAGCAATGATAGCCATCAAACCATAGAAGCCGGTAATAATTCCAATGGCTACCAGTGTGTCGGCGACTTCTGTTTTGTAAATTTTTTTCATACTTACAGTTTAAATTTAAAAAGTGATTTAAAAGAAGTATTTCGAAAGGATGCGGAAAAAAATATAGTTTATCGGGGGAAGGGATCAGGGTAATAAATATAACACCACGAAAATAATATTTAAAGTTCAAATATTCAAATATTCCATAAAATCGCTAAAGTGAGCCTAAGCCTGATATCGGATATTTATTACTGTTATGAAAGATTTCAGTCCTATATTAACCATGAACAGCGGACATCAATCATAAGAATCTAATATCTCAAATGACACTTCTTGCCTTTCACGTATCGCGGCTTCATTGGACATTAGTTGTAATTTCCTGATAATAAAACAATTAAATAATTTTATTGGCTTAGCCTACGACGCTTCAAAAGCATTTTGTATAATTTTCGTAAATTACTCAATCAAAATTCTTAATTATGAATCATGTTTCCGACATTCTTTCACGCAAAGGCAGCAATGCCATCTCTGTTACACCCGATACTCCTGTAATTGACGCATTAAAGGTAATGGCAGATAATAATATCGGCTCAGTACTGGTGATGGAAAATAATAAATATATGGGGCTCATAACTGAGAGAGATTATTCCCGCAAAGTGATATTAAAGGGAAAAAATTCAACCAACACAAAAGTAAGTGAGATCATGACATCTGACCTTCCTCATATTAAACCGGGTGATACGGTTGAACATTGTATGGAGTTAATGACCGACAGTAAAATAAGATACCTTCCGGTTTTTGTAAACGATGATCTCAAAGGAATTATTTCTATAACTGATGTTGTAAAAGAAACAATTCTAAAACAAAAAGAAACAATTAAACATCTTGATAATTATATTAATTCCTGAAAAACTATGATGTTCATTCATCCTCTTATTTTTTATAGTAAGCCACCTCCTCCTCTATAGAATAAAAAACCACCTCATAAGTTGAAGCGGTTTTTGTTTTTTGTAAGAAAGACCAATTATTCAATAACAGATAATTTTCTCACACTTGTCTCACCTGAAATCTTACCTGAAATACGCACGAAATAACTGCCTTTTTGTAGATTATTTATTTCAGTGCTGCTGGTAGTAGTTAATGTAATTGATTTTACTAACCGTCCTGATACATCCATTAGTTGAACTTCAGTTGGTTCACTCAACTCTGTAATTGTAATCCTTGCATTTCCATGACAGGGATTAGGGAAAACTACAAAATCTGTTTTTGTTCCATATCCTTTTACAGATTTGGTTTCAGTGTATGAAAAAGTTCCGTCTTTATCAATCATTTTAATTCTGTAAAAACTTATATTTTGGCTGCTATTTGTTTTATCAGAAAATAAATATGATTGACGTGTATTAGAAGAGCCGGCTGCTAACACAGTACCGATTTTTTGAAATGAATTATTATTATATGCCCTTTCAATTTCAAATCTACTTGAGCTAATTTCTTGTTGAGTTTGCCATGTAGCAGATACTTCATTATTGTTGTTGCGTTGAATACCAAAATTAGAAAGGATTACAGGCGTAGGGCCTGCTGAGACTACGTCGCAAACGCTATTGCCAATTATAGCACCTGTAGAACCATTTAGATAAGTTAAGAAAACGGTTATACGGGCAGCAGGAGGTAAATTGTCGTCACTTATACAGTAATCAACGTAGGTGTTATTTCCATTACATTTTTTTTCAATTAAGGTAAATACTTCCGGTTGAAGCACACCATTAATTTTAATAGAATCTAATGTTGGAATTATAGTTGGGCATGTATTAAAATACAGCCTGATGTGGGAAGCGCAAGGGCCAGCGTTTCCATTATTCCTTAAAAATTGAGTTGGGCAGGGTGTTTGTGAAAACACTACAATTGAGAATACAAAAGAACAGGTACTAAGTAAAAACTTTTTCATTTTTTTATGATTTAGAGTAATTAAAAAATAAGCTTTGGTGATACTTAGGATTGAAATTGTTCAGAGTGGAATTCTCAGGAAAGGGGGATTAATAATATAATTGAGTTACAAAAAATTTGTCAATTGAAGTCGAATGATTTTAAGGAATTGAATACGGAAAATCGATTTATTAACCTGGTAGAATGCTACCGGAATTCAAAGGATGAAACTTAATTAGCGTAGGTTGATAAAAACAATATCTAATATAAGTTCTGGTAAACGTAAATGATAATTCTGAGGATGGATGCAGTAAGGTAGATATCTTGTAGTCGGGGGCAAATATATCAGGCGTATTTGAATAATGCAAGCTTTTTCAATTTTTTTTTTGATTGAATGGCATTATTTGTTAAAGACTTTAGTTTAAAAATGGGTATGAATGACGATTACCAGTTAAAACTCTATCTGACAATCTCGTAAAAACAATTTTTTTATTAAACAAAAAAGTGCAAATTTTTGGACTAACAATTAGTTTGCTGTATTTTAAAGTATTTTATGCTTTATTATCATGATTTATTTCTAGATGAAGTTTTGAATACAATAAATTATTTAAAATGCATACAAATAAATATCTCAGCAAATGCGTATTCTTTTTTGTGATAACGGCTTGCTCTTATTCTTTTAATTCCTGCACTACCACGCACATTGTTTCAAAATACGACTGCGATACATTTGCCAACAATCCTTTGAATAAAAAAACAACCTGGTCATTCGCATGGGGGCTTGTACAGCCAAAAGACATTAACCCAAACTGCGACAGCAGGTTCAACCACATGAATAAAGTAACTGTAAAAAATAATCTTGGCTTTGCATTGATATCTGTTGTAACACTGGGTATTGTAATGCCTCAAAGAGTTGAATGGTGTTGCTCCCCTTACAGCCCTCCAACAGATTCACTGGGTCACTAATCAAAATAATTATGGCGACTATAACTAAACTACCAGATGGCATAGAAAGACTACCCATTACAAAATGGGAAAACGGGCACCAGAATTTTGTGCATAATTTTAAAGAGGATGCCTCGTTTAAATTAAGAATTCCTTCTTCCCAATCTTCCAATCCCTATCTTGATACGACCAAAAATTTTCAATGGCTTATTCAGTACGCTATTGATAATAATATTCAAATGCGTGCATTAGGAAACGGCTGGTCTTTTTCTGAAGTGGCAGTTTGCGAAGGCGGCCTTGTGGATACCAAAGCTCTTCGCCTATCTTATAACCTCAAAAATTCTTTTGTTGCGCCGGAGTATTTGCAAAAAGGCAAAAGCGCAGGCGATCTTTTTTTTGTAGAATGTGGCATGAGTGTACTTGACCTGGATGAAAAACTGGAAATAAACTCTAATCCAAAAAGATCTTTGAAGGCATCCGGCGCGAGCAACGGGCAAACGATTGCGGGCTGTACTTCAACGGGTACGCACGGTTCTGCATTTAATGTGGGTGCGGTGCACGACTCAATTGTTGGATTGCATATAGTTGTAGGTCCCCAGAGGCATGTATGGATAGAAAAAGAATCAAACCCGGTAGCATCGGATGAATTTATAAACTGGTTAGGCGCTGAGCGTATAAAAGATGATGATATGTTCAATGCGGCCGTCGTAAGCTTTGGCAGCTTTGGATTTATACATGGAATATTGGTAGAGACCGAGCCCATTTTTTTGCTGGAACAATTTCGTGCCGGCGATATAGTATATGATGATGCGCTGAAGCCTGCTATGAATCATCTTGATTTTACTAATATTTTAGACAGGCTTCCGGCACCGCCCAATGCGCCCGGCAAAGAATTATATCATTTTGAAATACTGGTGAATCCACAAATGTTTGAGCCGGGCAACCCGGCAAAGGGCGTGTTCTTCAAGACGATGTACAAAACTCCCTACCGGGAAGACTATACCAGGATACCGCGGGATGATAAAGGCTTTACTTATGGAGATGATCTCCTTGGCGTAGTGCAAACAATCCTTGATCACCTCGGCCCGGGACTTTCTTCCATGCTGGTGCCAGGTCTCGTGAATAAATTATTTCCCCTTGCATTTAAGTCATCTGAAGCCATGACCGGAACTATAGGCGAAACCTTCAGCAATACAAAATTCAGAGGGAAGGCAGGTAGCGCGGCAATCGGAATTCACACTTCTAATGCAAGCACCGTGGTTGAAGAAATAGTAAAGATCAATAAAGAAAACCCTTTCCCTGGCGCGCTTGCACTGCGCTATGTAAAAGGAACCCAGGCATTACTCGGCTTTACCCATTTTGATAAAACTTGCATACTGGAACTCGACGGTGTTGACTCTGACCTGTCAAGAACTTTTTTTAAAAAAGTATGGGACAGGCTTGAAGAATTATCCATACCCTACACCTTACATTGGGGGAAAATCAATTTCA
>JBDTMP010000307.1:0-7072 GCA_039934215.1 Ginsengibacter sp. | reverse complement strand
CTATTTGATGGAAAAAGAAGTTATTGGAGCAGTAGGATTTGCAGTAGGATATAAAAATGACAATATTAGTTCGGGCCTTGCATTGAGCTTATTTGTTGACAAAAAAATCATTATAGAAAATGTTCCGAAGACCATAAAATATTTAGGAATCACCGGGATACCTACCGACATAAAAGAGGTCGGTGAAATTAAACACAACTTAACGGATGAAATTTTGACTCCAGATGAGGATTTGCCAATGAGAATGGGTGGCAGTATTTCGGTTAAAAATCCAAAAGAATTTGGTACAAGAGGGCTTCTTTTAACCAAAGACAAAAAGCAGTTCCTATTGACTTGTTATCATGTTTTACTTATGGAATTCTTTCCTAATAAAACTTTATACGAGGGTTTACCAAGTCGTTTGGCAGAATATCCTTCTTCTATGACAATGCCTTTAGTAGAAAGTAACACTGGATCAATTGTCTATGGATGTTATGATAGTAATAATGATTTTGCAATTGTAAAGGTTGACAATGCAAATGCATTGGTTAATGGTATTTCCAGTCGTCGATTTAAAGGTTTTTATGATTCCAACACCCTGCCATCTTTATTAAATAAGAATGTAATTACTGCCGGAGCTGTTACTAATATGAAACAGGGAAAAGTGTTAGATACCAATGGAAAAGTAATATTAACCAATACAGGAAGACGTTTTGAAAATGTTGTAGTAACCGAAAAAATTTCCAAACCAGGTGATTCCGGGGCACCAGTTATTGATGAAAATAATAAGGTCGTCGGAATAATAATTGCCAGTGATGAATTTTTTCGAAGCTACATATTACCCGTTCATAACTTACTAATCTTAAATAGCTATCGTTTAAATTAAAATCAATTGTATGAAATATCTTTTTTTTGCACTCTTTATGGTTTCTACGTGCACAATAAGCGCTCAAAACATAGACAAAGATTGTTCAGGCATCACTGGGAGTTCGATTGATCAAAAAAGGGTGAAGGGTTTTACTCCGATTTTAAATTTCAGAGGCGAAAAGAAATCTGAAGTGTTGGATCTGCTACAAAATTCATATTATTTCGAGGCGCTAGATAGTTCTAAAAAACACCTCTTTGAAAGGCTCGCTAATGACTCTGCTTCAAAAAAAGGAGTTAAGGTTGAAGATCTTATATTGCCCGTAGATCCCAACGATCCTAACGGAACTTTGCAAGTAAGCATACCCTTCAATTCGAAAGTCTTAGTACCTGAAAAAAATTCCTTCACTTTTGTTTTTGGATGTAAAGGCAAAAAAGCCGATACTATCAAGATAGTTTTAGAAGATAAAAAACCAGATCCACCGTCGAAGGCAACAGAAAAAGATAAACGCCCCTATTTAGCGATTGCTTTTATTTCCCCTGAGATGATGAGTTCCATTGAAATCAGTAAGACCTGTAATTTATGTGACCTTCGAATGTCAACAACAATACCAAATAGAAGAGATAGAGTTTATTCAACTGATTACATTGTAACATTTGATCCAATGCTTACCAAAGATGCTTACACAATATGCAAGCACATTTTTAAAAAGAAAAATGATAGCCTGGAAGAAAGGTATAGAAAGGTTGGCGCAAAGTGGTTCGCACCCTCTGTTGGTTCGCAGATACGGTTCGAAATAGTTAATCAACCATTAACAGAAACGAGAAAAATTACAATAGATGCAGTTGATGTCTTTAATAACGGATCGACACAATTTCAAGGCATTATTAACTCACAAATCAATACTCAAATTATAAGCAGGCTAAATCCTTCTGCCGGAGTACCAACTGCGGCAGTAACAGATTCATCTACTCCGTCAGCAGACGCTAATGCCGGGGGATTAGAAACGATAACTAGACCCGCCACTGATGAAGAAAAGTTACTAATGCTGCACGCACAATTAATAGATTACATTAGCGTATTCAGGCTTTCTTCCTGCACGATAGATCAACATTTAAGAAATTTACCACAGATTATCTCTTCTGTTAATAAGGCTTTTGGCACAGATGCTGCCGGAGCTAGTAGCCTTTCTTTGCAATTGAAAAATAAATTTGCCGATTCTGCATCCCTTAAAAGTGTAGTGGACGAAATTGGAAACTTGTTTAACCTGCTAAAAGACCTAAAGCCTATTGCATATACGACAATAAGAGCAAAAAATCGTGATTATTTTTCCGTAAAAACCTTTGATGGAAATAACACTGAAATTAGCAATGAGAATATCAGGCTTTCCGGCGGAATGAAAATTGACTTTAGTGCCGGTTTTGTTTTAACCGGCTTGAGAGACTTTACGTACTCACTTAAAAATGATACTGCATCGGTTGGACTAGGTGCAGCCAGAAGAGACACATCTGGCAATGTAATTATTAAAGAAGATGAGGGAAATAATAACGTTGGTGTTGGAATTTTTACCCATTTTTATCCCCGTATTTCCAGCCACTATAATATTGGTGGTACCGCTGGATTAATGACTTCCACGAACCTAAATCTTCGCCTGATGCTTGGAGGTTCATTCATGGTATCTTCGCTATTTGGGTCAAACAATAGGGTCTGCTTTTCATACGGTTGCGTTTGGGGGAAAGTGGCAAGATTAAGCTCGCAGTATGAGGATTTTTTTAACAAGCCACGGGTGATTAACGGCATCCCTGAATTCTATTCGCCAGCTGCTGCCCCACAGCCGATACAGCGAAATGAAAAAAGCTGGTTTTTCGCTATTACAATGAATTTTGGGGGGAATTAATTATAACCAGACTGAAGAATTATACTTTTAGTTATCGAGGTTTTCAATTTATTAATACGGCACAATTAAAGATCCCAGCTTAAAAGTGATACCTGATTAAATCGACAATTTTAAAAACTATAAATTATTAATCATGAGTAATGGCACTATTAAAATAAAAACAGAGTCAGAAATCATAAAAACATATTTATGGGGTAGTGTGATAATAGCAATAATCATAGGTGTTATTATGATAGCCTTAATAAGCGGTTATTCTGTTACTCTTGCTAATCGATACTTCAACGCTTTTGGATGTGGGGTCCTTATAGCTGGTGCAAGCATTTCAAGCGGAGGTTTTCTAGGATTTATTTTCGGAATACCGAGTGTTTCTCAAACGCCAACTGCCAGATTAAAATATAATGATAATCTGGTTCAAATAAGTGATTGGTTAACCAAAATTATCGTAGGTGTTGGATTGACTCAGCTTTATAACATACCGAGATTTATTATAAAAATTGGCGGACAATTTCAAATTAATTTTGGAGGTGGTACCTGGGCTGTGAATGTCGCTATCGCTATTATGGGTTATTTCTTTGTACTGGGTTTTCTTATGATATACTTCTGGACCAAAACAGATTATTCGACAATCATGAAAAACATGGACGATGATCTAAATCAAAAATTAGAAGATACTCAAAAGAAGCTGGAAGATGAGAGGAAGGAAAAGGAGCAGGCCCAGGATGAGAAAAAAGAAACAGAAGAGAAGTTAGAAACTGCGCAACAGGAGAATATCCAAAAAGAAGAAGATATTAATGCAGCTTTATACACTTTTTCATCGAGCGTTGAAGATATAAAGAAAGCAACCCCATCTTCTAACCAAGATCCTCAAAAGGGGGAATGGGGAGGTAAATCTGAAAATAACGGAAGAAAAATAACTGCCTTAGTCCGAGAAGCGCATTTTGATAAAGAGTGGTTCAACGTAAATCTTGAAGTATTTTCAACTGATCCTAACAAGCCATTAACCGGAGATGTGCAATTCCATTTGCATCCTTCTTTTGCAAACATTAATGATAAAATACATGTGCAAAATGGAATTGCTAAACTTCAGCTATTGGCCTGGGGTGCATTTACAGTAGGCGTGGAATGTGATCAAGGAGCGACCCAACTTGAAATTGATTTAGCAGCATTAGAAAACGCTCCGCAATTATTTAGGCAACGTTGAATAATTAAGTTTGAAGGAACTTTTACACTAAGCTGAATTGTCATCGCTTAATCATCAAAGTATAAAAAATTATAGTGTTTTAAAGATCGAGTTATGGAAAAATTACGCAGCAATCCTCCCATCGTTTTAATCATTCATGGATTTGCATCCCATAAGGAAAGGTATTTTGAATTAAAAAAAGTAATTGAAGAATGCTATCCCGGTGCAGAGCCCATCATCCACGACTTCTCACTACCATTATTTTCTACAGCCAAGCCAAATAAAATAGTAAATGATCTACTGACAATTCTTGATGACGCGTGGAAAGAGGCGATAGCAAAAAGACAACCTGAGGAGCCTCTGCCTGAAATAATCATCATAGGACACAGTGCCGGATGCCTGCTGGCAAGAAAACTGTATCTCGTTGCGCGTGGCGAAAGCCAAAACTGTCCATTCGAACATGACGTGGTAAATAAGCATCCAAAAGACTGGGTAAAACAGGTTACAAGAGTGATTTTACTGGCAGGAATAAATAATGGTTGGACCACTACCCAACACCTTAACAATACCAGGGCAGTTGGCATAAGTATAGGTATAATATTAGGTCATATAGTCGAATTTTTTTCGGGTAAAAAACTTTTTGCATTTCAAGTTCGAAAAGGAAGTCCTTTTATTTCAAATCTACGCCTACAATGGATCTGGATGAAGAAAGAATCATTAATTAAGAATATGCAGGAGCCACTTACAATTCAACTTTTGGGCACAGTAGATGATGTTGTGCCTCCTGATAACAATATTGATATATATAGTGGATCAAACTTTATCTATCTCGAGCTTCCATATTCCGGCCACATAAATATTTTAGAGATGGATGATTCCCTCAAGGGTTTAAGTGATGAGGAAATTATTAAAAGAAGAGCGCGAGCTGCTGTTATAAAAGATGCTTTGTTGAAAAACAGAGATGAATTATTAAAACAACAAAAAGATACCGTGGGTGATATCTCGGCAAAAGAGCAACATGATATAACTGATGTCGTTTTTGTAATTCACGGGATTAGAGATACTGCCTATTGGACAGAAAAATTGGCAAACAGGATAAGAGCATATGGTTATAAAGAGGGTCGAAAATTTGCAACTGAAGCTTCATCGTATGGCTATTTTTCCATGCTTCAGTTTTTACTTTTGGGCAAGCGCATCGCCAAAATGGAATGGCTGGTAGATCAATATATTGAAAACCTGGCCCTTTATCCTAACGCTCATGATAATTTTTCATTCTTTGGCCACAGCAACGGTACTTATCTTTTAGCAGCTGCGTTTAAGAGGTATCCGGCTATAAAATTTAAAAATGTTGTTCTTGCCGGTAGCGTTGTCCATCAAAGTTTTGACTGGAATCAATTAAAAGATCAGGGAAGAATAACCAATTATTTCAACCTCACGGCAACAAACGATTGGGTAGTAGGAATTTTTCCAAAAGCATTTGAAAAATTGCCATTTATGGATTTAGGAGCGGGAGGTTTTGATGGATTTAAAAGTATGCCGGTAAATAGTCAATTAAAATATATAAAAGGTGGACATGGAGAGGGAACGACGGAAAAATACTGGGATGAAATTGCTTATTTTATTGTACATGGAAAAGCGACGAACGATGCTTCAGCATTTGTGCCTTTCAAAAGGCCCGTTATCTGGAGAATTGTAGGTTATACTGCTCCGTTACCTTTTTTGGCAATCTTTGCCGGTATCATAATTTTAGGTGTCTACATATTTATCTGGCTTCCTGATTGCAAATTCAATTTGGAGAATAAAATCCTAATCGAATTACTCTACATCTTTGTGATATGGAAATTGATTACTAAGTTTTAATTTGTCATAACACTTAAATAAACGCAACTACTTGTGTTTTAACTAAGTTTATTTGATTGGAGAAAATAAAATTTTTATGAAAACATATATTCAAAAAGAACACCATCCTCTTATAGCTACCTGGTCATTTATTCGCAACATCGGCTACCTTTTCATAATTTTTATTTTAGCTTTTATATTATTTAATGTACCTGATCAGTCAAGCGATTTTATAATAGCTTTTATAGATGGGTCTGAACCAAGCTACTATATTTCAGTGGCGATATTGCTATTTTTCTGGTCCTACATCACATGGTATAGCGCCTGTGTGATTTTGGAAATTAGCCCCGTGAATCTTCAATATATTAATGAGAAATCGGCTGAAAATTTCTGCTTAGTTATGGGCTTTATCCCATCGTTGATAATGGCAATTACTTTTTTTAAATCTGTATCACAAGAACGAATACCACTTCCTGTATCATTTGGCATCATATCTTTATTATTGGGTACTATATTTTTGCTTTTTTTTAAATGGAGGAATAAGCGAAATCTGCTAAACAGCAAATGGCCAAATAAAGACGCAATAACACGGCATAATTACGACGCACACGGCTTTGAAAGAACACCAACGTTCGGACAGGAAATTAATTTTATCCGTAAATATTCTAATGTCGTATTTTATTTTAGAACGCTGGGAATCTTTTTCATTTCACTACTACTATTACTTTGTTTTCCTCCAATTTTGATTTGGGTAAGTAGAACATTGCGGCCAGCTTCAGTAATTATGTTAGCGCTGGCCTTTTTTACTTACGTGTCAACCGTCCTATTTTATTTTCATGATATTAAAGCACGTCCTTTTGTTTTTTTCATTTTGGGATGGTTAATTTTTTGCAGCATTTTTAATGATAATACAAGAATTCCAATAACTAAAGACTTTAAAGATTTAAAAGATTTCAGGCTCACACCCGGGGATGCATTTACTAAATGGTATACGAAAAAAATATCAGCGTGGAAAGCAGACCATGATACTGCTGATATGCCGGTTATATTTATTGCGACACAAGGCGGAGGTATAAGAGGTGAACTTTGGACTAGCGAAGTATTGCATGTATTAGAAGATTCTTTGCCTGGTTTCTATGGGCAGGTATTTTGTATAGGAGGCGCATCAGGAGGAACTGTTGGTGCAGTTTATTACAACGCCTTTGTTTATGATTCTTTAAATAATAAAAATGCAGACACAAGTATAAGCTATAAGCACTTTCAAACCTTTGCAAAAGCTGATTGCATATCACCGATTACCGCCTCATTTGCC
>JBDTMP010000306.1:0-5203 GCA_039934215.1 Ginsengibacter sp. | reverse complement strand
GCATTTTTTTTCATTTCTTCAAATGCTTTTTCATCGCTAAAAAGCCCGATTATTTTTTTACTCATATCATCTATATCCCCTACATCACTGAGAAAACCGGTGACGCCGTCAATGTTAATTTCCGGCAATCCTCCTACGTTTGTTGATACCACCGGAACAGTTGCTGCCATTGCTTCCAACGCAACAAGGCCAAAGCTTTCATATTCACTTGGTAAAATAAAAAGGTCTGAGATCGCAAGTATATCCTCCATTTGCTCCTGCCTGCCAAGAAACTTTATATCACTATGGCAGGCACACTCGCGGGAAAGTCTTTCAACAAAAGAACGTTCCGGCCCATCACCAACAAATAATAATTTAGAAGGAATTTGTTTATTTAATTGTTCAAATACTCTTACCACATCATCGACTCTTTTTACCTTCCTGAAGTTAGAAGCATGCAACAATATTTTTTCATTGGCCGGTGCAATGATCTGCTTAAAAGCTGCAACAGGTTTGCGGTCAAAACGTTTAACATCCACGAAATTATAAATGACCTCTATTTCCTTTTCTATTTTAAAATTCCTATAAGTTTCATCTCTTAGATTTTTTGAAACGGCGGTTATAGCATTACTTTCATTCATTGAAAACGTGACAACAGGCGAATAGGTTTTATCACGCCCTACCAATGTAATGTCAGTTCCGTGTAAAGTCGTTATTACCGGTATATTTATTCCTTCTTTTAAAAGAATCTGCCTCGCCATATATGCTGCAGAAGCATGCGGAATGGCATAGTGCACATGCAAAAGCTCTACATTATTATTCATTATTACATCAACCATCGTGCTGGCCAAAGCGGTTTCGTATGGAGGATAGTCAAACAACGGATACGTAGGAACTCTCACTTCGTGAAAAAAAATATTTGCATGAAAACCTCCTAATCTTACCGGTTGCTGATAAGTTATAAAATGAATATTATGTCCTTTGTCTGCCAATACTTTCCCCAGTTCTGTTGCTAATACCCCGCTTCCGCCGTAGGTGGGGTAGCATACGATTCCTATATTCATAGTAAAAATTTTGTTGCAAAAATTAATAACAAATAATCCATTGCGAGCCGGATCATTTTAAATTCTGCGCAAATTACAATTTCTTTTTTCAGGGGGCTAACCGTTTGTACAAATGAAATTTTGTAAGGAATGTTTATGTTTGCGAAAATTAATTTTGATGAAAAAAATACTATTTTGGTTTGGCGGTATTGCGATCGTCATCCTGGCAATTTTCATTTTCATTAATGTCACGTTTACTTATAGCGAAGGGAACCGTGCAGGCCGGCTAATAAAATTTTCAAGCAAAGGATATTTTTTCAAAACTTACGAAGGTGAATTGAATCTCGGTGGCATCAATACGGTCAACGGCGGGGTACTCGTAAATAATATGTGGCTGTTTTCTGTTGCTGATGACGCTGTAGCTGACAGCCTTAGTAAACTTGAAGGCAAAGACATCAGCGTTCATTATAAAGAAAAAATGGCAACGCTGCCATGGCGTGGAGATACCAAATATATTGTTGACCGGGTAATGGAAGTGAGATAAAAATTAAAAAGTAAGTAGCATCCTCATGAAAAAATTGCTTTGGCTTTTCTTTTTATTACTGGCATTAAAAAGTTTTCCTCAAAGTACCGATGCCCGCATGGTGAAAAAAATTGCAGATGAAACAATGACTAACGGAACAGCGTACTCTAATCTTAAAAAATTGTGTAAACAGGTTGGCCCAAGGCTTTCCGGTTCAGCTAACCATTTTAAGGCTGTTCGACTTACTACCGCCATGTTAAAGGAAATAAATGTTGATTCAATTTATTTGCAACCATGTATGGTTCCGCATTGGGTAAGAGGCAATAAGGAGCAGGGTGAAATTTTATTAAACGGCGGAAAAAAATTTCAGCTTCATCTTACTGCTTTGGGTAATTCCGCAGGCACACCGCCTGCGGGAATTTCCGCAATTGTGGTAGAAGTAAGAGACATGAGCGAGCTGGAAACCCTTGGAGAATCTGTTGTAAAGGGCAGGATTGTTTTCTTTAATTTTAAAATGAACCCTACATACATAGAAACTTTCAGAGCATATAGCGAAAGCGGAGTTTCAAGAGTGAGCGGGCCCGCAATGGCCGCGAAATATGGAGCCATAGGAGCTATTGTGCGATCACTGGCCATTAACCTGGATGATTATCCTCATACCGGCGTCACATTGTACAATGATTCTTTTCCCAAAATACCAGCGGTAGCCATAAGCACTAACGATGCCGAATACCTGAGCACAGAACTCATGAAAAAAAATGTTACCAAAGTATGGTTTAAAACAAATTGCAAAATGCTTCCTGATGTAAAAGCATATAATGTTATTGGTGAAATAAAAGGCTCAGCTTTTCCCGATGAAATTATAACGGTTGGCGGCCATCTTGATAGCTGGGATCTTGCGGAAGGCGCGAATGATGACGGTTCGGGTGTTGTGCAAAGTATGGAAGTTTTGCGAACGTTGAAGGCATTGGGGATAAAACCAAAACGAACCATAAGAGCTGTGCTTTTTGTAAATGAAGAAAATGGTGGCCGTGGCTCTGAGGCATACCTTGCAGCGGCTAGAGCAAAAAATGAAAAACACATTTTTGCTTTAGAGAGTGATGCCGGAGGCTTTACGCCACGTGGCTTTAGTCTTGATGTGAACGATGCTCAGCGGGATAAAATTATGGCCTGGAAAGATTTATTTTATCCATATGGGGTTTATAATTTTTCTAATGGCGGTGGCGGTTCTGATATTGGCCCTTTAAAAAAAATTGGTACTGCACTTGCAGGTCTTAGCCCCGATAGCCAGCGATATTTTGATATCCATCACGCTGCTACCGATGTATTTGAAAATGTAAGTGAACGTGAATTGAAACTTGGCGCGGCGAATATGGCAGCGCTTATTTACCTTGTAAGCGAATATGGAATGTGATCATAATTTGATACGGTGTATGAAGTACAGGTTGTCGCGTAAATCAAAAATGCACCCTCTAACCCTTCCTGAAAGATATAATTTATCGGGCCTCGTCTCCCTCATTTTTTTCTTCGTTCCGGTAGTGAGGCTCATTCAATTCTACTACCCTGGTAGCTTGCTTTTTTCTCACGCTCATATTTAGCAATTCGACCGCAAATGAAAAAGCCATTCCGAAATAAATATAATTTTTTAGATGAAGTTCCTCAGCTTTTTCAGAAGCCCATCCTTCAATTACAAGACTAAGCCCAATCATTACAAGAAATGAAAGCGCCAGCATTTTAAATGTTGGATGCTTATGTATGAATCCCGCAATTTTCGGGCTAAAAGCAAACATGATGATCATCGCAATAATTACTGCGGCAATCATGATCTCAACATATTTGGCGGTGCCACCCGCTGTAATGATGCTATCAAATGAAAACACCATATCCACCAGCATTATCTGAATCATCGCCTGTGTAAAGCTGAAATTTTTTTTATTTTTTACCTGCACATTTATCTCTTCGCCTTCGAGTTTTTGATGTATTTCATGTACCGATTTGTAAATTAAAAAAAGGCCGCCGGCAAGCATTACAATGCTTGCAAGATCGAAGCCCTTATTAAATATCGTAAAAACAGCTTTCCCCTTTTGTGATAGCAACCATCCAAGACCCAGCAATAAAAGACTTCTAACAATGCTGCCTGTTATTACCCAGAAAAATCTTGCCTTTTTATGCTTTTCTTCGGGCAGTCTGTTTATTATAATACTTACAAAAATTACATTATCAATTCCCAAAACAATTTCGAGGACCACCAAAATAAAAAAACTTATGATACTATCAGACGTAAATAAATGGCTCATTATTTTTCCGTATTAGAAAATTAAATTTATATTAATGTTTTACAAATATTTTTCACAACAGCCGGCCCTTCATATATAAAGCCCGTCCATACCTGCACAAGTGAAGCGCCGCTTTCAAATTTCCAGATGGCATCATTGCCCGAAAAAATTCCACCGCTTGCAATAATAGGAATTTTTCCACCTGTCTTTTTAAAAATATAATTAGTAATATCTGTTGATCTTTTACTTAATGGCTTCCCGCTTAATCCGCCAGGTCCAATTATTTTTATTTCTTTTTCAGAAGTATCTAAATTTTCCCGACTGATTGTCGTATTACAGGCAACAAGTCCATCCAATTTTATTTCAATGGCGAGGTCAAGGATGTCATCAAGCTCGTTGGTCGCGAGGTCTGGTGATATTTTTAGAAGTAAAGGCCTTTGAATCTTTTCCGCACTATTGAGATTCTGCAGGTGTGAAAGAATTTTTCTTAGTGAATCCTTTTGCTGGAGGTCCCGCAACCCAGGAGTGTTTGGAGAACTAACATTCACAACAAAATAATCTACATAATCATGCAAAGCAGTGAAGCATTTTTCATAATCTTTCCATGCTTCATCATTAGGCGTATTTTTATTTTTTCCAATGTTTCCACCGATTATGAGTTGCGGGCACTCCGATTTGTAATTTGTAGATTTCAAGAATGAATGCTGTTTCTCACGATATATCTTCAATCTATCGGCAATTACTTTCACACCATCATTATTAAATCCCATCCGGTTTATCAGCGCCTTGTCTTTTGGCAAACGGAATAATCTTGGCTTTGGATTTCCTTGCTGAGGCAATGGCGTTACTGTACCAATTTCAACAAAGCCAAAACCCAACATGGAAAGCTCTTTGAGGTAGTTTGCATTTTTATCAAAACCCGCAGCAAGTCCAACGGGATTGCAAAACGATAGTCCAAAAAAATTCCGGGATAGATGTTTCTCAGCAGGCCAGAATTTTTTTTTTAGGAAATTATTTATGAAAGAAAATCTGGAAAAGAACTTTAAAAAGTTCATTGAAAAATAATGCACATCTTCGGGATCAAAGCAAAATAAGATATTGCGAAGCAGCTTATACATTTGAGGCTGCGAAGATAGCTGATTGATTTTTTTTACGAAGATAGAATTTGCAAAAAGATATCTATCTCTCCTTTATAGCAAATGCTTTCATTGGTAAATCATTAATAGCGACTAACAAAACCTTTTTTTTGCCAACTGTAATTATTTTAAGATCTTTTACATCTCCGTCTATTATCAAGCCACTGTTTACAGGTGTTACGGAATTAAAATCGCCTTTGCCATCGCCTTTTAAGAACATTCCGTACGATGCATCATAGCGGCCTG
>JBDTMP010000305.1:0-3257 GCA_039934215.1 Ginsengibacter sp. | reverse complement strand
AATGAAAGAAATTATGAACAGGATCAACAAACTATTTCAGCAAAAGAAAAAAAATATTCTTAGCATTTACTTTACAGCAGGCTTCCCTCATTTAGAAGATACCGGTGAAATCTTAAACGCATTACAAAAGCATGGCGCGGACTTAATTGAAATCGGTATTCCATACAGCGATCCCTTAGCAGATGGCCCTGTGATACAGCATAGCAGCATGGTCGCTATCAAAAATGGCATTACTATCAATAAGATTTTTGCACAATTAAATCGGCTCCATAATCTCTACCGTTCAGGGGCAAGAGGTATTCCATTTATTTTGATGGGATACCTGAATCCTGTTTTGCAATACGGTTTTGAAAAATTTTGCCTGGATGCGAAAGCGTGTGGCGTTGATGGAATTATTTTACCTGATCTGCCGATGTATGAATATGAGAAAGAGTATAAAAATATATTTGAACAAAACGGTTTGAATTTTATTTTCTTAATTACCCCTGAAACCAGCGAAGAGCGTATACGAAAAATTGATACGCTGAGCAATGGGTTTATCTACGCGGTTTCTTCTTCTTCAATTACCGGGACAGGCAAAAATATAGATGAACAGGAAAGTTATTTTCAGCGGCTTAATAATATGAAGCTTAAAAATGAAATTCTTATTGGTTTTGGAATAAGGGATAACAACACTTTTACTGCTGCCTGTAAACACGCTGCAGGAGCCATTATTGGGACTGCCTATATCAAAGCAATTGAGAATTCGAAAGATATAGAAGCTGACACCAAAAAATTTCTTAACTCAATTTTACAGGCTGAAACCGTTGGTTAATTTTGTATCAGCAAAAAAAAAATTAAGTTTGTAACCAATTTAAATAATGATGAAAAAATCACTTCTACTATTTCTTTTTATTCCTATCCTTGCGTTCGCACAATCAACGAAAAAGACTGATAAGCAGGCTGATAAAGTTTTTACAATTACCGGCAATGTGACCGGGTTTGCGGACGGAACAACGGTTTCATTTCTCAATGAAGAAACGAACCAGCCGGAAAAGCAGGCAACGATTGAGAACGGAAAATTTATGGTAAAAGGCCATATGGCTCAGCCTGGATTTAAAGGATTGATATTTGGCGACCAGCCCCCGCTTGTGCCCATGTTTATTGATAACAGCAGCATAACGATCACGGGCGATAAAAATAAAATTGATCAGCTGGAAATAAAAGGTTCACCCTCTCATAATTTATACATTGAATTTTCCAATGCTTTAAAGCCATACGATAAAATAGTAGCCGCGGGCGAAAGCATTGATGATAATTCATCAAAGGAGGTTGAAAAAATAAGCTCCGATTTTGTAAAAAATCACCATTCGTCTTACGTTGCGCCTTTAGCGATCATCCGCATGTTTCAAATGACGCAAAACGGAACGAAGGCTGAAGAATTATATAAGTTGTTGCCTTCAGAAATACAGAAAAGCGGGTTAGGACAGTTTGCGAATCAGCAAATACAGGAATCAAAAATAAATCCTATAGGTTCGACTATTAAAGACTTTTCTCAAAATGATACAACAGGAAAACCTGTAAATATTTCTGCATTCAGGGGTAAATATGTACTGCTCGATTTCTGGGCAAGTTGGTGCAGGCCTTGCAGAATGGAGAATCCAAACGTGGTAGCAGCCTACGATAAATATCATGATAAAAATTTTACAGTTCTTGGCATATCTCTTGACCAGGCCAAGCCAGCATGGTTAAACGCAATTCAAATGGACGGACTGAAATGGAGCCATGTCAGCGATCTTAAGGGATGGAACAATGAAGTAGCCGCTCTTTTCCAGGTGCGCAGTATTCCTCAAAATTTACTGATTGATCCACAAGGAACAATCATAGCAAAAAATCTTCGCGGAGATGTTTTGGTAAGTAAGCTGGAGGAGTTGTTGAAATAGATATATTTCTGAATAGGATAGAATGCAACTTTTTACATCGTGCATCAAACATCGTAAATCGTACGTTATTCTCTCACACCATCAATTGCCGTTTATATAACTGCACTGCATTTTCTAAACCAAAATACAAGGCATCTGTAATTAATGCATGGCCGATGGAAACTTCGAGAAGGCCGGGAATATTCTCAGCGAAATATTTTAGATTTTGAAGGTCAAGATCGTGGCCGGCGTTAATTCCAAGACCAAGTTCATTTGCTTTTTTTGCAGCAGCAACATACGTTTCTATTGCCTGTTGCTTATTACCTGTTGAATATTGTTTAGCATAGCCTTCCGTGTATAATTCTATCCTGTCTGTACCGGTATCTTTTGCGCCTTCAACCATTTGCACTTCCGGATCTACAAAAATTGAAACACGAATTCCTGCCTTTTTAAAAACTGAAATGATCTCAAGTAAGTACTTTTTATTTTTTATGGTATCCCATCCATGATCAGATGTTATTTGGCCTTCTGCATCCGGAACAAGTGTTACCTGGTCTGGTTTGTTTGCAAGTACGAGGTCAACAAATTTTTGCTCTTTCGGATTGCCTTCAATGTTGAATTCCGTCGTGACAATTTTTTTTAATTCATACACATCCGCATACCTGATATGCCTTTCATCAGGCCTTGGATGAACTGTAATTCCTTCCGCTCCATAGTTCTGAATATCAACAGCAGCTTTTATTACGTCTGGATTGTTGCCGCCTCTTGAATTGCGGAGGGTAGCAATTTTATTTATATTAACTGATAATTTGGTCATTTAATTCATCATTTAATTTCACAGGGTAGTCACAAAGTTATTTATGATTTGTGACTTTAATATTTTGATTTATTCATTTAAAATACGGCAGAAAGTAAGAGAGATTGAACTACATTTTATTCATTTTATATTTTTGCTCAGAAAATATTTAAAAATTTAAACAGTATGGTGCAATATAAAACTGTGATAAGGAAATTTGGAGGACAGGGAGAAAAAACAGGGTGGCACTATCTTGAAGTGCCTTCAGAAATAGCGAATAATATTAAAGAAGGCTATAAAAAATCTTTCAGGGTTAAAGGCTCATTAGATAAGTATAAAATAGAAAGAACAAGTTTATTACCAATGGGGGGTGGGAGTTTTATTATTCCTTTAAACGCCACGATAAGAAAAGCCTTAGGAAAAAGAAAAGGCGCTATCGTGTTAGTAAAACTGGAAGCAGACGAAAGGCCTGTAAAATTGAATAGCGCATTTTTGCTATGCCTCGCAGATGAGCCAACCGCTTTGGAATATTTTAATTCTTTACCGGGCAGCCACAGAAA
>JBDTMP010000304.1:0-3032 GCA_039934215.1 Ginsengibacter sp. | reverse complement strand
TATTTTGGCAAATCAGGTGTAAGGGTAAACGCAATTTCTGCAGGGCTGGTGATGACAACATCTTCCGGGGGGATAAAAGGAGTAAGGCAGTTGAGAAAAATTTCTAAGAATACTTCTCCGCTGGGAAATATAAAAGCAGGTGATGTAGCAGATACTGCATTATATTATTTTTCTCCCCTATCTCAAAAAGTAACCGGGAATATTCATTTTTTGGATGGCGGATATAATATTATGGGAGTATCAACCGATGAAAGCTGAAAAACTTACCCTACAAATTACTCATTTCGTAAAACAGGTAACCGTCACCGATAGGAAGATGGCCGTTGGAAATGATTTGGTGCATTTACCAACATTTATCAAAAGCTGCACACCTGCTTTTATTCGCCGTGTATTTACTCCCACTGAATTAGAATACTGCGCCAAATTCTCTGATCCATTTTTACGATATGCATCTACATGGGCGGCAAAAGAAGCCGTTTACAAAGCCATCAAACAAACAGATGATTCTATAAAGCTGTGGTGGAAGGATATTGAAATATTACGAGCAAAAGCAGCAGGCAAACCAACGGTACAAATAAAGAAATTAAAAACCGATTTAGAATTTAGTTTATCAATATCGCATGATGGGGATTATGTTTGGGCGGTTGTGGTTTGTTTGAAAGGGAATAACTAAAAATATTTTATTTTCCATGTTGTTGTTTGCTATTAACATATTCACAGAATAAGCGGCATCATTTACAATTCTCTTCCCACCGGGTATAATAAATAGCGGTCGTCAAAATATTTGGTTTTACTGTAAAACCATGTAAGAATAGCATTGGGATTATTGGCAAATTCCTTGTCATGTTCTTTCAGTTGTTCAAATTCTTTTTGTAATGCCGGTGAATCTTCCAGCATTTTTTTTGCCATTGGCTCCATTATATATGCTTCAATATATTCTGTCCGTTGAAAAATGGAAAGAAAAAATCCCCAGCTGAAATATGAATCTTTTGAACCTGGCTCCAGCAACAACATTGCAAGGTCGCCCAGTGGTTGGTCTGTAGATATATACACGGAACCGGCAGCAAAGAATTGTTTCCGGGTTTCTGGTTTGGTTGTTCCGTTTACCTGTATATGTCCTTCAAAAGGCAGTGTTTTATGATCTTCATTTTCGAATTTAGCATCCTCAATACGATACATTTCAACGGTTACTTCACGCGGCTGTTTTATGACTTCCATTTTAATGCCATGCAATTTTAATCTTTCAATTACATCATCACACGAAGCAGGAACCCAGTATCCTTTTGGGCGGGTTATAAAATCAATTGGCTCTGTTCCTTTATAATTGGCGATCTTCTCTGTTACAGGCTTGCCCAGCCATTCAATATAATCTGAATTGGTTACTGTCGATTTTAGAATCCCCGATGCCATTCCGGAAAAAATCAAGCTATCAGGCGCCGTCGATACTGTGTCTGCATTTTGAAGGTTGGATTGTGTTTCAAAGCTCACCGCATTTTTCATTTGCGGCACTTTCCAAGCCATCGGAACTTTTGCGGCCCTGATGGCTTTATCTGATTTTGTAATTTCTTTCAACCCTTGCCCTTCTCTTGCTAATAGTCTCATTGTACTTTCCAGTAAAACATAAGTACCTAATACCCGTTGCTTAAAAGGTTTTAAAGAGTGATTTTCTACCAGTACCGAAGCCATGTGCCGAAGGTTTCCGTAACTGTCCGAAAATCTTGGCCCGCCGGCTGTCAATACATTCCCCTCCGAAAAATCCCGGTCGTTTAATGCAAATAATAACTGCCCCGGTATATGTCCATTCGCTGTTAAGTCTTTGTCGGCAGATGGCTTATAGATGGTCTCCAACCATTGGGAAATACCCGGAGAATTACCCTGCGGGCCGTAGCCTCCAAAAGTTATATCGTATTGGTAGTCGGCGCCATCAGTAACATGTATATCCATATAGAGCAACGGGTCATATTCATTTATCACTCCTACCACCGCTCTTATTTCCCTGGTGTCTAATTTTGCATAATCCCTGTTCAGGTTTAAATTCTGTCCGTTCGTTCTCCAGCCCATATTCTCAGGCCCTCGCTGGTTGGGCCTATTGTAAGGAGAAGAATGTTCATGTGCATCTACACTCAGAATAGGAATGAACAAAAAGTTCACCTTGTTCAACAAATCTTTTTTGTTGCCAAAAGCAATATCACGCAGGAGCATCATCCCCGCGTCTTTTCCATCAATCTCTCCGGAGTGGATACCAGCTTGCACAAGCAATAGTGGTTTGGTGGAAATTTTTAATGCTGATGCTGTTGTGTTTTTTTCGGTTGAAGCAATGACCATATAAATATCTCTTCCTTCTACACTTTTACCAATAGAAACCATGGTTAATAATGAAGAAGCTGTGGCCAATTTTTTAAACCAGGTCATAGTTTCATTATAATCCGGAGTGGTTAAAAAATCTGATTTTTCAGTGGGTGTTATCCATGGATTATTTTTCTTCGCAATTAATAATTCGCTTTTACCGCTCCATTCAATTACCGGCGGAAGAAATGTTTGTGCTTTAGATGAAATTGAAATGATACTTAATAAAATAAAAATTGTAAATACTGATTTATAGTATGAGGTCATATTAAATGTTTGAAGTATTTGCGAAAGATTATCGTTCGTAAAACTTCCGCTTTTTAAAATCAATAAAAATAAATAAAACTTTCAAAAGAATTTTCGCCGCTGGTCAGAGATTGCGAATCGGTGCTCACGGATTATTAGCGTGGCTTGTGGAAAAAGGAGTAACAACCACACACCCATAAAATCAATGTCGATTGCAAAAAGTGCAAATGTGGTTTCAAATAAAATTCACACTATAGCCACCTGTATTTTTCAACTAAATGTTCTTTTTGATTTCGTGCGACAGGAACATGTGCTCCATTTACCATCGTTAATACCCCGTCATTACGATTAAATTGCTTTACGTGGTTCAGATTAATTATATACTGACGGTGAACCCGCAAAAAATGTTCTTCTTCTAAAACTTCCTGCACATCTTTTAA